>CAMLHP010000034.1 GCA_946479805.1 uncultured Gemmatimonadota bacterium
CCCACATGCGTGTGGGTCAGCGACAGGTGCAGCCGAAACGGCCCATGCGCCGCCGCCGCTTCCGCAGCGAGTCCGCTCAGCGCCACGCTCGGCCGGCCGGTCTCGTCCCGCCACACCTCGATGTCCTTCCATCCCACTGCCCTGCACCCGGGCAGCGTCTGCATCGCCTTGTACACCGCTTCCTTCGCGGCGATCCGCGCCGCGATGTGCGGCACGGGATCCTCTCGCGACTCGACGTACACCCGCTCCTGCGCCGTCAGGAAACGGTCCATCGCCTGGTCGGCTCGCCGCTCCAGCATCCCCCGAACCCGGCTCAGCTCCACCAGGTCTATCCCCACCCCCAGCACCGTCATTCGATACCCCAGAACTGATTCGCCACCGGCCGAAACCACTCGGGCGACGGCAGGAACCCGCCCAGCACCAGCCCGGCCCAGAGCAGCGCCGCCGAGATGGCAACGGTAATGATCCAGAGCGGCAACCTTGGCCGCTTCCAGCGGCGCACATGGTCCATGTCCTCCTGCCACGCCGCCTCTTCCGCGCGGGCCGCTTCCTCCAGCGCGAGCCACGCCGACTCCAGCCGGCGGGCAACGCCGGTGAGCGCCTTCTTCCACAGCTCGCCTGCGTCGCTGCTCTCGGGCGCGCTCCGCACGGCCCGCCGCATCAGCACTTCCATCCGGTCGAGAGCCTCCACCAGCGCCCCGCCGCCGCTTCCCAGCCGAACCGCGATCCCCCGGCGTTCGTCGTCAGTGAGCAGGACCTTCTGCAGCTTGCGGCGAGGCAGCCGGGACTCGCTGGCGGCGGACCTGAAACGATGTTCGATCCGGGTCGCCACCCGATCCGCCGCTTCCGTGACGGCCCGCTCCCATGCGGCCTGCCAGCCGTGCCGGTTGAGCGACTGCATGGCGGAGTCGAGATCGCCCTCAGCAGCAAAGGCCCGCGCCGCACCCGCCAGCTGGAACAGCTCTGTCACGAGGGAAATGCGGACATCATCCAGCGGCACCAGGCCGCTGCTGGCACCGGCCGGCGCTGCCAGCCGCCCCAGGAGCGGCCCCAGCTCGGGAATGATCGAAACGCCGGCACTCACGTCCGGCGCGCTCAACCCAGGATCGCGGACATGACCGCGTCGGTGTCAGCGAGGTCGGGAAGCACGGCCCACGGCTCATGGGCCCTGAGGTCGTCCATGGTGTACGCACCGGTCGCCACCGCAATCGCCCGTGCACCGATGCCTCGGCCACAGGCGATGTCGGCAGGCGTGTCGCCGATGATCACCACTTCATCGCCGACGGGCACGTGGCCGAACAGGGGGCGCGCCCTCGCGGCCGCTATTGCCGGCAGCTCCGAGCGGTCGTGCGAGTCGCTGCCGTAGGCTCCCACCACGAACTGGCGCGAGTCGATCCCGGCAGCGCGCAGCTTGAGTTCGGCTCCATCCACCAGGTTTCCGGTGAGCAGCCCCAGCGCCACCCGCGCCTCCCCCGCCAGCCGCATCAGCAGCCGTTCGATGCCGGGCATCAGCGTGGTGACCGACGCCCCCGACGCCAGCTCGCGCTCCAGCAGCGCCACGTAACGGCGGCAGAGCGAGGCCACCCGCTCACCATCATGCGGGGGATCGTGACCCGCCAGCGCCAGCATCTCGCCCACGATCTGGGGATCGGTCTTGCCGTCGAACCGCATGTGCTGGAAGGAAGAGACTTCGCCCACGTGCTCGCCCAGCGCGGCGGTGATCGCGCGCCTCCCGGCGCCGGCAGTGAGGAGAATGGTGCCGTCGATGTCCAGCAGGACCAGCCGGTCGGGGTTCATCCCCGCACTCGCCTCGCCGCGACCAGCCTGGGCCGGAGCGCGTCGCCGGCTCGTGCACCGGGCAGGAACGACTCGCGCACCACGCCCCCGCAGCTGATGGTGCTGTGCACCAGCGTAACTCCGGTGGCCACAAGCGCCACGTGGGTGATTTGCTCCCCCGACTCGCTCCGGAAGAACAGCAGGTCACCCGGCTCGGTCCGGTCCAGCTGCACCGGGTCGCCCACTTCCACCTGCTTCGACGAATCCCGCGGCAGCATCACGCCGCGCAGCGCCCATGTGGTCTGGACCAGGCCGGAGCAGTCGACTCCCCAGGGAGTCACTCCGCCCCACTGATAGGGCGATCCCTGGAACCTTTCCATGGCCCACTCCTCGGGCGGCACTTCGCGCGCGACGGCACGGATCGCCGCTGCCTGCCCCACCTTGCCCTCCAGCACCCTGCCCAGTCGGCCGTCGGGCAGCGTCACCATGCCGTCGTCGTCGAGGACCAGCCGGGCCCGCATCGGCGCCCTCACCAGCTCGCTTCCCACGGTGATGACTGCACCCTCCGAGACTGCGGTCGCGGTCCGGCCCCACGCATCGGCGTGGACGTCGTCCAGGACCGCCACGTACCCCCTGTTCACCCATCCCTCGTAGGAGTCGGCGTCGGTCCGGACGTGGAGCCACTCGCGGTCACCGCCCAGCTTCTGTGCGGTTTCCCCCAGCACCAGCTGGGTCACCTGCTCCGCGCGCACATCCGGCTCCCGGTTGAGCGGAGCAATCGCCGCCGTAGCCACGATGGTCGTCACGCTGCCGGTGCCTCCCCGCGGCACGCCGCGCACAGAGTTATGCCGCGAAAGGTGCAGATGAGGCAGATGAACGTGCCGCAGCGCGCACAGGGATAGCCCTCCGATGCACGCTCCTCGTTGCCGCAGGAGCGGCACTTCATGGCATCAGATGCCTGTGCTTCGGGCCTCTGGACCGGGTCGCCGGTCTCGTTCGGGTCGGTCATGGCCGCCTCAGTTGGTGATTCCGTACCGCTTGATCTTGTTGATCAGTGTGGCGCGCGAGATTCCCAGTTCCTGCGCCGCGCGGGTGCGGTTGCCGGAGTGATGCTTGAGGGTGCGGTCAATGTGCTGCCGCTCGAGGTCCTCCAGGCTCAGCGGCGTGTGGCGCCGGTCGCCCACCCCGGGACGGGCCCGGAACTCACTCGGCAAGTGCTCCACGCTCAGAGCATGCGCGCCCCGCCCGAGGATGAGCCCCCTCTCGAGCACGTTTCGCATCTCCCGCACGTTGCCGGGCCAGGGATATTGCACCAGCCGGTCCAGCACTTCCGCAGTCAGCGTCGACGGTCCGTCAGGCAACTCGCGCCGGAGGTCCGCGACTATCCGCGTGATGAGCGCCAGCCGGTCCTCGCGGGTCCGGTCCCGCACCGCGGGCAGGTGCAGCGGCATGACGCTCAGCCGGTAGTACAGGTCCTCCCGGAACCGCCCGTGCTCCACCGCCTCGTGCAGGTTCCGATTGGTGGCCGCTATCAACCGAACGTCCACGGTTGTCTCCCGGGTTCCGCCCAGCCTCCGGAAGGTCTTGGTCTCCAGCACCTTGAGCAGCTTGGGCTGGAGCTCGGGCACCAGGTCGCCGATCTCGTCCAGAAAGATGGTACCCCGGTCCGCGATCTCGAACAGCCCCTGCTTCCGCTCCTTGGCGTCGGTGTAGGCTCCCTTCTCGTGGCCGAACAGCTCGCTGTCGAGGAACGTGGCGTTGAGTCCCGCGCAGTTGACCTCCACGAACGGCTCCCTGGCCCGGGGGCCCACGTCGTGGATCATCCGCGCCACCCAGCCCTTGCCGGTCCCCGACTCACCGGTGAGCAGCACGGTGGTCCGCTCGCTCTGGCCCAGCAGCGAAATCTGGTGGGCAATCTCCTGCATCTGGCCCGACGACCCCAGCGAATCGGGCCCACGCTCGTCGGTGCCCTGCTCCAGCAGCGTCTGGTTGACCCGCCGGAGCCGCACCTTGTCGGAGACCCGCGCCGTGGCCGCGGCCAGGTGCGCCATGTCCACCGGCTTGGTGAGGAAGTTCTCGGCGCCCAGCTGCATCGCCCGCACCGCCGTGGCGACGTCTCTCTGCCCGGTGAGAAGGATGACCGCCGCTCCCCGTTCGCGCAGGGCCTCGAGCACCTCCATCCCGTCCATTCCCGGGAGCGCCAGGTCGAGCACCACAACCTCCGGCCGGATTCGCTCGAAAGTGGCGAGGCCGGCCTCGCCGCTCAGCTCACGGGTGACTTCATAGCCGAGCTTCTCGAAGTAGTTCCCGATCGAGCGCAGCACGTCCACGTCGTCGTCGATGAGCAACACGGAATCAGCCATTCACGGTCTCCATTGAGTCTCAAGTCACAAGCCTCAAGTCTCAAGTCAAGGTCGCTTCTCGCGACTCGCGACTCGTGACTACGCCCCAACCATCACATTCACCGCCCCCGGCACCACCCTCGCCGTGAACGGGGTCTCGCCGCCCGGCTCGCCATCGAGCTGCACCGGCTCGACCGGATCGGTTTCCACCCTGATCTCCTGTCCCCGGGCAAAGCTCACGAACCGGTCACGGCCATGCGCCGGCGCGTCCCGCAGCAGGTCCCAGATGGCGCGGGCGCTCTCCACCACGTTTCCCGCCCGGAGCAGCACCACGTCGAGCAAGCCATCGTCGGGGCGGATGTCATGCCTCAGCTTGACCAGCGGCGGAATCACCTCGCCGCAGTTGGCGACCAGGACCAGCGCCGCCTCGGTCTCGGTCCTGGCTCCGTCGACCGTGATGGTCATGCGCGCCATGTGGAGTTCTTCCAGCAGCCTGAAGGTCGTCGCCACGTATGCCGCGAACTTCCACTTGTGCTTGTTGGCCGCCGCGGTTCCCGCCATGACCCGCGCGTCGTAGCCCGCGCCGCATGCCACCGCGAAGTAGTGCTCGCCATCGCTCCGGCTCATCTGTCCCAGGTCCAGCCGCCGCGGCCTTCCCTTCACTATTGCCTCGGCCGCGCGCACCGGATGGGCCGGAATCCGAAGGTTGCCTGCCAGCAGGTTGCCGGTGCCGCCCGGTATCACGCCCAGGCTCACGCCGGTTCCCACCAGCGCCGCCGCGGACTGCATGGTGGTGCCGTCTCCCCCGAACACCGCCACCACGTCCACGCCTTCCGCCACTCCATACTCCGCCAGCCGGCGCGCATCACCGGGGCCGCCTGTCGCCAGCACCTCGCCCTGCCATCCACCCGCTGTGAACGTGCGCATCACCGCAGCAACCGTGTCGGGATGGGTCCGCGCAGCTGCGGGATTGATTATCACCAGCACCCGGCTCAGAACTCGTTCTCCCAGAGGATGTCGAAGCCGATCTGGTACGTGTTGGTCGGCTGGAACTGGTTGAGTATCCGGCAGTCGCTGTAGGTCGGCTCGAATGAGGTCTGCAGCCTCCACGAACGTGTCAACCGGTAATCGAGGCTCGCGCCGAACCCCACCGAGCTGGTGCCTCCGATGGCCGACGAGCAAACCCCTGCGTTGAGCCTGAGGAAGAGGTCGCGGCCCACCTGCCATCCGGCCGCCAGCTGCAGCGCGTTCCCGCCGCTGACGCCGCCGGCCAGCACCGGGCGGATCTCCAGCAGGTCCACCGGGATGCCGAGGTCGCTGACTATGGCGCGCTCGATGTCGCTCGACACCGTTGCCGTGACGATCGATGTAAGGCTCGATATCGCCTGCTGCCGGTCGAGGCTCACCTGCGATGATGGCACCCCGAATACCAGGTAGCTCACCAGGTCCACTTCCGGCAGCGGCGGCTGGATGGTGGGATCGGAGCGGAGCTCGAGTTCGGGGCGGAGCAGCGTACCGGTGATCCGCGCTATCACCGGAATGTCCTGCGAGCCGGAGTGCACCACGTGCTGGGCCTCGATGTCGAGACCGGCATTGAGGTCGGGAGTGCCGAAGTAGGTGACGCTTCCGCGCTGCACGTCGAAGTCGCGCGAGACCGGGCCGATCTTTAGCGTATACACCCCGGGACCGGCCTCGAGCACGCCGTCCATCCGGTACTCGCGCCGCACCTTGTTGGCCCGCACCTCGCCCGCCAGCTTGATGTTGGCCTCGCTCGACCGGAGCCAGAAATCGCTCCCGAGCTGGAGGTTGAAGTCCTCGACCCTGAGCTCCTCGACGAACTGGTTCTGGATCCCGGCGCCCAGCCGCTGCCTCCGGATGGCGAGCGTGTCCACCAGGTCGAGATGGGTCGGGTCCTCCAGGTCGATCACCTGCTTGCTTATGAGGTCGGCGAAGTAGAGCACGCCGTCGTTGGCGGTGCCGGAGCCGGTGAGCGTGGCGCCGAAGAACGGTCCCGTCAGCCGGAAGCGCCCCGAGGCCGTCAGGTCCAGGAAGTCGCGCTGCTTGATGGCCTCGAAATTCCGGGCCACGAGGTCGAGGTTGAGCATCGGCCGCGACAGGTCCGCGAGCTTCACCACCCCGTTGGCGCCCAGGGCGCCCTCGCCGCTGGTGACCCGGAGATTCTCCACCAGCACCGAATCCCCCACGAAACGCGCGGTGCCCTGCATCGCTTCCCACTCGACGTTGAGCCCCCGCACCACCATCCCCCCATCCTGGACCGTGAGCGCGCCCGAGAGCGCGGGCTCGGACCAGGTGCCACCGACGGTAACGTCGGCGTCGAGGAATCCGGTGACCCGGTCCACCGAGGGCACGAAAGGCTCGATGATCGCGAGGTCCACGCTGTCGCCCAGCGCGCGGATGCTCACCGGTCCCTCCAGCCGCCGGTTCTCCATCTCGCCGGCGCCCAGGTAGTAGGGCACCGCCGCCTGCAGCGTCATCACCCGATTGCCGGTGCGCCAGAGGAAGATGTCGGCGTTGAGGCGGCGGTCGGCGTAGTTGAACACCCCCTCGAGGTACGGCAGGTGCGAATCGCCGATCGAGAGGCCATCGAGCTGGGCGTTCCCGGTGAAGGTCGGCTCGGCCGCGGTGCCGCCCAGGTTGAAGCTGCCGCCCAGCCGGCCTGCTACGCTCCCCGGGTCATGCCCCGCGATGGCGTAGAGTGTCTTGAGGTCGACGCCGAACGCGTCGATGGTCATGTCACCGGGTCCGTCGAACGGCAGCCGCCCCGCCACTCGAAGTTCACCACTGCGGTCCAGCGCCGAGACGATAGTGGTGTCGAGCAGCGGCGCGCTGTCGCTGAGCACGAACGTGGTGGGACGGAGCAGCCGCCATACACTGGGATCGAGGTCGGCACGCAGGCTGTCGATGCCCAGCATCTTCGAGTCTCCCATGCGGAACCAGCCGGCCCCGTCGAACCGGGGGCCGGTCCCCACCGTGGTACCCGCGGTCCATGAGACGGAGTCCATGGTGCCGTCCAGCGCCAGCCCCAGCGAGTCGAAGTTCCACGGGGTGCCGACCGTGTCGGTCTGCACGAAGAACGAATCGGCCCTCGCCTCCAGCTGCACCCGGCCGCCGTCGCCACCGGCCGACCCGAACGAGCCCCAGAGCCGCGGCGCGCGGTATCCCTGGAAGGCGACGTCGCGTGCGTCGAATGAACCCACCACCGCCAGCGAATCGAGATTGCCGCTCAGCGCCAGCGCGCCGGTTGCGATGCCGGTGAGCGGGCGCTCCCAGTGACGGCTGGTGTCGCGGGTGTCGCCGGTGAGCGCCAGCAGCAGCGAGTCGAACGCAACCAGGCTGTCGGCCGCGAGCCGGAAGCTCATCTGCCCCCCGTGCGGCGCGGCCCAGCCCAGGGTGCCGCTCCCGCCGGCGCGGGCCCCTTCCCACTCGGTGTAGAGCGTGTCCACCGCGATGATGCTGTCGGCCACAGCGGCCCGCGCAAACAGCGTGTCGATGGTCCATTCCCGCACCGCGCTCTGCCTCAGCACCAGCTCGAGGCTGCCCTCGGGTGCGTTGATGCTGTCGATGGTGCCCGTGGCCAGCGCCCGTCCATTCAGGCGAGTCCGCACCCCCTTCCCCTGCAGCGCCTGGAGGTCGAGCCCGGTGAACTGCACCGCCAGCGCGTCGGCCCCCCAGCGGGGCGGCATCATCGTCATCCCGCCGGACGCGCGGATGGTGCCGATGTCGCCGGTGAGGTCGGCATCCACCTGCATTTCCTCGAGCGTGCCGTTCATGGCGAGCCGGCCCCGCACCGCGCCGGTGGTGGCGAGGCCGGGGAATCCCCGCCGGATCCCCTCGAACTCGAGCGGCTCCAGCGCCACGTCCATGTCCACGCCCAGCACTTCGCCCCGGGTGTCAAGCCGCACCCGGCCGGTGAACGCGCTCACGGGGCGGTCGCCATCGTGATGCCTGGCGCTGCCCACGAAGGTCACGTTGCGCATGGGGCCGTTGAGCGTACCCACCGCTTCCAGCCGTCCGGGCACCTTCACCGCCGGCGCCATTCGCTCGACCGTCCCGAGGTCGATGTTCGACTGCCGGACCCGAACACCGTCGAAGTAGAGACCATCGGGCTGGCGGAACCCGACCACCCCCTGCGCCACCACGGCACTCAGCGGATTGCCCGCCACCTCCGAGTCCACAAAATCCCAGTCCACCGCTATCTGCATCCGGTCCAGCCAGCCGGTCCCGGCCAGCGTTCCGCTCACGGTGCCGTAGAAGGGAAGCGTGTCGGCGTAGGGCCGGGCGTGGTCGAGGTTGAACCGGGTGAGGATCACGTCCATGTCGCGGAAGCCGAGGCCCCGGTCCTTGTCCATTATCGCGACCAGGTCGCCGGTGACCCGCTCGTTGCCGCGTCCCAGTTCCAGCTGCTGCAGCACGTATTCGGTGCGGCGGCCCGACAGCGACTTGGCCGCCATCACGCCGCTGCCGGTGAAGTCGGGAAAGTCGGGCGACACCCAGCGAAGGTCCGCCAGGCTCACTCGGGGAGCCTCGAGCTGGAAATCGTAGAGGATTGTGTCCCGCGGCCAGGTTACCGCGCCACCACCGGCGAACTCGGTTGCGGGAAGTGCGCCGTGCTCGAGGCTGAAGATCGCGCTGTCGCCCCGAAGCCGGACCCTTCCCTCCAGCTGGGTGATCGTCACGCCCGGGTCGCTCACCCGGGCCGCCAGCGAATCAAGGTCCAGGGTGAAAGGCCGCCCCTCGGGCGACGATATCAGGAGCCGCGACAGGAGCGTGGTCAGGTCCTCCAGCGCGATTACCCGGCGATAGCCTTCCGGCGTTTCCTCGATCACCCGGCCCGGCTTGGCCCGCTCGAACGCGAGCGCGCTGTCGAGCTGGGCCGGGCTCCACTCGGGCCGCGGCCGCCATGGAATGGCTATCCGCAGCGTCGCATCGCGGAGCCGCACGTTGCGGAACACCACCAGTGGCGGCGGTCCCGTGCGAGGCGCGCCCTGCCCCAGCCGCAGCACGTCGGCGTAGTTCATCCGGCCGTTGTGGTGCTGGATGATGTGGATGGTCGGGCTGTCGGCCTCGATGCCACTCAGCACGATGTCGCCCCCCAGGAGCCGGGGTATCGAGTACGACACCCGCGCCCGCGGCAACCGCGCCAGCAGCACGCCCTGGGTGTCGCGCACCACCACGTCCTCCAGCACCAGGCTCGAGATGAACGAGCCCGATATCCGGCCCACCTCTATTGTGCCGTTGACCACCCGGTCCAGCTCGGCCGACACCACCCGCGCGAGGAGGTCCCGGCCCGGCGGCGTCAGCGTCATGCTCGTGAGAATTCCCAGCACCGTGGCCACGGTGCCCAGGAGCAGCACGAACAGGAGGCGCGCCGGGCGGAATTTCATGGCGCTAGAAGGGCTGGCCCACTGCGAAGTGGAAGGTCAGGGCATCACGATCCTCGAGCCGGTAGGGAGTCCGGGTGGGATCCGCCGTCAGCTGGCCGTTCGGCTCGACGATGAAGAACTGGCCTTCCTGCAGTCCCATCGGGTTGTAGCCCACATCGAATCGGGCCGGCCCCAGCGGAGTGGATACCCGGATCCCCACGCCCGGCGTGACCCTGAGGTCCACCGCGGTCGCGCCCCGCTGCCACACCCCGCCCACGTCCACAAACGCCGCCAGCCGGAGCCGCTCGCTGAACACCGGCGAGGGAATCCGAAGCTCGAGGTTCGCCACTGCCATGGTGTTGCCCCCGGTGGCCGCTATCTGGACCTTGTCGGGATCGAGCGGCGCGCCCTCGAGGTCCATCGAGTCCACATGCCCCCGGGTGGCGTAGTAGATGACCGGGCCCAGCTGGTTCCGCTGGTAGCCCCGCACGTCGTTGGGGCCGCCGCCGTAGAACCGCTGCTCCGGCGGCACGTAGGCCACGTCGCTTCCCTCGAGCCTGACCGGCGAGAACGTCATCCCGCCTCGCACCCGCCAGCTCAGGACCACGTCGCGCACGATCGGGCGGTACCATGCGTAGTCGGCCAGCACCCGGGCGAACTGCTGCTCGGACGACGACCCGATGTAGCGCGATGCCAGCGTGATTTCGGTGGTGGCGACATAGCCCCGGGTGGGATCGACCGGATTGTTGGCGCGGGGGATTGTCGCCGTGGCACTCAGCGTCGCGAGCCGCTGGGTCCGGCTCAGGAACTCGACGTCCACCGGATCGCAGCTGTTGAAGAAGGCGCAGAAGCTGAAGGGCGACGCCACCGTCCGGCCGAAGAGCATGGTGTAGGTGAGCGCCACCGGCAGTCGCCGCACCGGGGTTTCCCGGGTGATGCCGACGCTCGCGCCGATTTCCCGCCGGCGGTACACCTTGAACTCCGACCGGCGCTCCAGGAACCCCGTCATCACCAGCGTGTTGTTGGGCGACAGGAACGCCGGGCGCCGCAGCGCCGTGGTGATGCCGTAGTTGAGGAGGCTGGAGCCGATGGTGTCGTCCGCGATGGGGCTGCAGAGACTTTCCTCCAGCCCCCAGTCGAGCGGCCGCCCCACGCCCACCTTGGACACCCGGCCGGTGATGTCGAGGATCCGGCCGCCCCCGAGAAAGTCGCGGAAGGTGATGCCGGCGCTGCTCCGGAGGCAGTCGTTGCTGCCGTATCCCACGCTGGCGCGCGCCCGCCTCGGCGGGCTCTCCGTGACCTGCACCCTGAGCGGCACCCGCTCATCACCCGGCACGAACCGGCTGGTGTCCAGCTGCACTGACGCCAGCCGGAAGAGGTTGGCCGCGTACAGGTTTCTCTGGCTCTGGAAGAGGTCGTTGTCGGAGTACCACTCGCCCGGACGAGCGGTGAGGAGGCTGACCACCGTCGAGGAGTCGACCCGGTTCTCGCCGTCCACCGACACGCCGCCGATCAGGGCCCGAACGCCCGGGATCGCATCGAGCGTAACCCGGGCCTCGAGCTCCGAGGTGCGGACCACGTAGCCCACCAGCACATCGGCCGTGGGATAGCCCCGGTTGCGGAGCCGCTGGCCGATGGTGTCCGCCGAGGCTTGCATCACCGAGCGGTTGAAGATGTCGCCCTCCACCAGCGGCAGGTCGAGCTCCAGCCCCTCCCGCACATCGGGCGCAAGGGTGTCGAGCCCGCCAATCGAAAGCTCGACCACCCGGATTGGCTCGCCTTCGACGATATTGAAGGTGATGAAGACGTCTTCCGCGGTGCGTTCGACCAGCGTGTCCACCTGGACCGAGGGAAACCCGCTCCGCTTGTAGAGCACCTCGATCCTGAGGACGTCCTCCTCGAAGTCGCGCTGGTTGAAGTAGCGCTTGGCGCCGAGACCCATCCAGCGCAGGAGCCCGGAGCGGGCGAAGAGCGCCGACTTGGTGGTCTCGATGCTGGCTTCGAGCAGCTGGGAGGAAATGTTGTCGTTGCCGGAGAAGTCCAGCTGGCGCACCACCAGTGCGTCGGTGCGGTCCTGCGCGGTGAGGGCCGGAAGGAGCCCGGCCTGCAGCGCACAGGCAAGCACCAGTGCCCGGCCCAACATTCGGGGCACCCGTCTCCGAGGCAACTGTCCAAAAAGCAAACGCATCATGCTCCCCGCGGCGGGCAATCGCCCCGCGATTCCTCGTTGACGAGCCGTTCTAAGGCCCGTAGTTTGAGCACCTTACGCCTGACTGTCAACTTTTTGACGAGTCCATCATGCGCCGTTTTGCAATTCTGCTGGTTCTGGTCGCCGCCTGCGCCGATGCCGGCCGGGACTCGGGGACACTGAGCTACTACCTGACCGCCGACCCGGTCACCCTCGACCCGGCCCTGTCTACCGACGTCCAGTCGGGCGAGATGATCACCATGCTGTTCGACAACCTCGTACGGTTCGACGTCGAAGCAACGCTGGTGCCGGGCGTGGCGAGCCGCTGGGAAGTGGACTCCACCGCCACGGTGTACACTTTTCACCTCAGGCCCGGCGTCACTTTCCACGATGGCCGCCCGCTGACGGCGAAGGACGTGGAGGCCTCCATCCTCAGGGCCCTCGCTCCGGGCTCACGCGGGAGGCACTGGCCGCTCCAGCCCATCCAGGGGGCGCTCGACTACGCCGAAGGCAGAGCCAGCGGCATCAGTGGGCTCGAGGTTCCGGACGACTCCACCGTGATCTTCACCCTCCGCGAGCCGCTCAACATCTTCCCCAAGTTCCTCGCGATGCCGGTGGCGGCCATTGTCCCGACTCCCACGGCCGATGACTTCTCGGGCAACCCCATTGGCAGCGGGCCGTGGAAGTTCGTCAGCTGGCAGCACGACAACGTCCTGCTCTTCGCCGCCAACGACAGTTACTGGGGAGGCCGGCCCCAGAGTGACTCGATCAGGGTGCGGATCATCCCCGAAGCCTCGACCCAGGCCGCCGAGTTCGAGACCGGACAGCTGAGCGTGGTGGAAATCCCCTTCAGCGAAACCCAGCGGTGGGAGCAGGAGCATGGGGAACTGCTCCAGCGGCGGGCGGCGCTCAGGGACTTCTACATCGCGATCAACACCACCCGCGGCCCCCTCGCCGATGTCCGGGTCCGCCGCGCCCTCAATCACGCAGTCAACGTCGAGACCATTCTCTCCACCATCATGGCCGGACGGGGCGTTCGGGCGGCCGGTGCCATTCCCCCAGGGGTGATGGGCCACGACCAGTCCCGCGTGCCCTACACCTACGATCCCGACCTGGCCCGGCGGCTGCTGGCCGAGGCCGGCTACCCCAACGGCTTTCCACTCCAGCTCTGGCGCTCGCAGCGGACCGAGATCGCCCGCGTATCCCAGGCGGTGCAGCAGGCGCTGGGTGCGGTGGGCATCAAAGTGGAGATCCTCGAGCGCGACGCCACCAGCGTTCGCGCCGCGGTCAGGAACGGCGAGACCGACCTTTTCATCGGTGACTGGTACGCCGACTACCCCGATCCCGAGAACTTCACCTGGCCCCTGTTCCACTCCCGGAACCACGGCCCCGGCGGCAACTACGCTTTCCTCAGCGATTCAGTTCTCGACCGGATGATCGTCGAGCTCCGCACCACCACCGACGAGGTGCGGAAGCAGGAGCTTGCTCGCGAGGTGGATCAGCGGGTCTTCGACCTGGCGCCCTGGATCTTCCTCTGGTTCCCGGAAGACATGTGGGCCACCCAGCCGGACCTGAGCGGCTGGCGCATCCCGGCCGTGTTCACCGGACAGCGCTGGACCGAGGCGGTCATCGAAAAGTGAAGCGCTTCGTCGCGCTCCGGCTGGCGCTGATGGTGCCCACGCTGCTGGGCGTCCTGATAGTCACCTTCCTGCTGCTGTATGTGGCCCCGGGCGATCCGGTACAGGCCATGATCGGCGAGCGCGCCGACCAGGCCACCATCGACCGGCTCCGTGCCGAGCTCAGGCTCGACGACCCGCTTCCGGTGCAGTTCGGCCGCTACGTCTCCAGCGTGGTTCAGGGCGACCTCGGCACCAGCTACATCACCGGCCGCCCCATCTCGGCGGACCTGATGGACCGCTTCCCCGCCACGCTCAAGCTGGCTGCCAGCGCGATGCTCTTCGCTGCGCTCCTCGGCGTCTCGATCGGAGTCTACAGCGCCTGGCGCCCGGGATCGTGGGGCGACAGGATCTCGGCGCTCATCGCCTACGCTGGCGTTTCGTTCCCGGTGTACTGGGTGGGCCTGCTATTGATTCTCCTGTTCGCGGTCATGCTGCGGTGGTTTCCCGCCTCGGGATACGGCGGCGTCGCCTTCCTGGTGCTGCCCGCAATAACGCTGGGCATGCGCTCGGTGGCGTTCCTTTCGCGAATGACCCGCGCCGCCATGCAGGACGTGCTGCGGAGCGACTTCATCCGCACCGCCCGCGCCAAGGGACTGGGCGAGATGCCCGTGGTGCTATCTCACGGGCTCCGGAATGCGCTGATACCCATCGTCACGGTGCTGGGACTCGACTTCGGCAGCTATCTCACCGGATCAATCCTCACGGAAACGATCTTCAGCTGGCCCGGCGTGGGACGCTACGTCCTCACCGCCATCGAGAAGCGCGACCTGCCCGCGGTTCAGGGCAGCATACTGTTCCTGAGTTTCATCTTCGTCCTCGTGAACCTGGTGACCGATCTTGTCTATGCGAAAGTGGACCCGCGTGTTGCGTACGATTAACGCCCTGACCGCCTTGACCGCCCTCACCACCCCACTCCAGGCCCAGTCACTCGCCCGGAGCATGGACGCCCTCCTCGACCGCGCTCCCTTCCAGTCTTCCATCTGGGGAGTGGCCGTCGTGGACGAGAATGGCCGCCTGGTCTATGGCAGGAACGCCGACCGGATGTTCGTGCCCGCCAGCAACACCAAGCTGGTGGTGACGACCGTGGCCGCTGCGCTGCTTCCGCCCGACTTCACCGTGAAGACCAGCGTCTACGGCACCGGCCCGGTGGTGGACGGAGTGCTGCGGGGAGACCTCGTGCTCTACGGCCGGGGCGATCCCGCGTTCGGGGTCCGCTGCTACGCCATCGACACCACCGGCACCGACGCGTGCGACACCGACCCGGCCGAGAACATCCGGGTGCTGGTGGAAGGGCTCAAGGCCCGCGGCATCCATACGGTCACTGGCGCTGTCGTGGGCGACGGCAGCTACTTCGAGCCCCAGATGGTCCACTCCGGGTGGGACGTCTACGATACCTATTGGTGGTATGCCGCGCCGGTCACCGGCCTCGCGCTCAACGACAACAGCGTGGACGTCCACTGGGAGCCGGGCGACGCAGTGGGCGCCCCTGCCAGGCTCACCCTCTGGCCCGAGTACCACGGACTCCAGTTCGAGAACCGCACCAGCACCGCGCCGACCGGTGGCGTCACCGACGTGGACAACCGGATGTGGCGGACGCCGGGCACCCACCATGCGTGGGCCGAGGGCACGGTAGCGCTGGGACACCGGGGCGGCACCGACTACTTCGCGATGTGGGACCCCAATCGCTACGCCGCGCTGGGACTCCGCGCCATTCTCGCCGAGGAAGGGATCGCCGTGGGCGGCGAGACCCGTTCCACCACCGACTCGCTGGCCTACGCCTCGGCTCGCCTGACGCCACCGCTTGCCGAAGTCACCAGCCGCCCGCTCAGCGACTGGATCTTCCCCATCCTCAATACCAGCCAGAATCTCTATGCCGAGATGCTGCTCAAGCAGCTGGGGCGCCAGTTCGGGGGCGAGGGATCGTGGAGCGCGGGGATCGAAGTGGAGCGGAGGTTCCTCATCGATTCCATGGGCGTGGACTCGATGCAGTTCTCGTTGCGGGACGGCTCCGGCCTCGCGGCCGACAACCTGGTGAGCCCGATGGCATTCACCCGGATACTGCGGTACATCCGCCGGCATCCCCACTACGAGGCCTGGGCGGCGGGACTGCCGCGGAGCGGCCAGCGCGGCTCGCTCCGATCCCGCTTCATCGGCACCGAACTGGAGGGCAAGGTCTCCGCCAAGACCGGCAGCATCTCGCGGACCCACACCCTGTCAGGCTACATCGATCGCGGAAATGGGAAGTACTGGACCTTCTCGGTGATGGCGAATCACCACGCGAGGCCGGGACGCGAAGCGCTTGCGAGGATTGACGAGGTGGTGCGTCTTGCGGCTGGGGGACGGTAGCCCGGAAAAGGCGCGAACCCGGTCGCTGTCACTTGTCGAATATCGCGAGGTTGCTGGAATGCCCGGGGTTCACCTTGGCCTTGGGATTGACGTAGTGCACCGCGTTGTTGACCGCGATGCATGCTTCCGAGGCGCCCACGGCAATCAATTTGAGCTTCCCCGGGTATGACGTGATGTCCCCCGCGGCGTAGATCCCCGGCACGTTGGTCTGCATCTCGGAGTTGACCTTGATGTCGGCCTTGTCGGTGTCGAGCCCCCATTCGTTGATTGCGCCGAGGTTGGAGTGGAAGCCCAGCTGCGGAAGCACTATCTCCATGGGCAGCCGGATGACTTCCTTCGTTTTGGTGTTGACCAGCGTCACCGCCTCGATCGACTCCTTGCCGTGGATCTCGCCCACCTCGGTGAATACCCGCACCTCGCATGCGCCCCGCTCGGCGTGTTCCATCACCTGCTTCACCGTCGCCTCGTGGGCCCGGAACTGGTCCCGCCGATGGACCAGCGTGATGCTCTGCGCGATGCCCATGAGGTTCAGGGTCCAGTCCAGCGCCGAGTCGCCCCCTCCCACAATCAGGACCCGCCGCCCGCTGAAGAGCTTGGGATCGAGCACCTTGTCGTAGAGCCCCCTCCCCTCCCATGACTCGGCTGCCTCAACCGGCAGTTTCCTCGGCTCGAACGCACCTATGCCGGCGGCAATGAGCACCGTCCTGCTGGGATAGTCTCCGCCGCTGGTCTCGAGCACGAAGTGGCCGATGCCACCGTCAGGGTCCTCGACCCGGGTGAGCCCGGTGACTGTCTCGCCCAGCCGCACCTCGCAGCCGAACTGGAGCGCCTGAGCCGACATGTCGCGCACCAGGTCCTTGGCCAGCACCTTGGGAAAACCCGCCACGTCGTAGATGTATTTCTCGGGATAAAGCGCCATCAACTGGCCGCCCAGCGCCGGCAGCGCATCGACTATCCGCGCGCTGGCACCCCGCATTCCCGCGTAGAAGGCGCCGAACAAGCCGGTGGGGCCGCCGCCAATGATCGTGATGTCGGTGATTGGATGGGTCTTCACAAGTGAGAATATAATCGGCGCTCAAAGACTCCCGGCGGACGC
>CAMLHP010000035.1 GCA_946479805.1 uncultured Gemmatimonadota bacterium
TGCAACTGCGGAACTGCAACTGCGGAACTGCAACTGCGTGAACGGGAACGAAAGCGGGCGCTTCGCGCAGCGGGGCCTTCGGCCAGCGGGCCTTCGGCAGCGGGCGGTCGCGCCGCGCCTCCTGAAGGCGTTGCTGGTGCGAGCGGCAGCCCGAGCGTGATCTGTCCCCGCTGAGCGAGCGCCTCAGCCGGAGGGAGGCGCGGTGCGGACGCACGCTGCTCAACTGCGGAACCGCAACTGCGGAACTGCAACTGCGTGACCGGGAATGGCAGGGAGGCGCGGTGCGGACGCATGTTACTCAATTGCGGAACTGCAACCGCGTGAACGGGGACTGCAACCGCGGGAACGGGATATCGAGATGACGGGAGTGGAAGCGTTCGAGGCGCTGGAGATGCGGGTAGGGCGGATTGCGCGTGCCGAGCTGAACGAGAAGGCGCGGAAGCCGGCGTTCAAGCTGTGGATTGAGTTCGGCGAATTGGGCGAGCGGAAGTCGAGCGCGCAGCTGGCGGCGCTGTATGCACCTGGCGAGCTGGTAGGGAGGCTGGTGATCGCCGCCATGAACCTGGGCCAGCGCAACATCGCCGGCTTCGAGTCCCAGGTGCTGGTGCTGGGGCTGCCTGACGCCGAGGGACGGGTGGTGCTGCTTCAGCCCGAGCGGGACGTACCGGTGGGTGGGAGAGTCTACTAAACGCTTGACCGACGGCTGAAGCCGCCACTCGGCTCTGTAGCCAAAGCGACTTTCAACCTGCTTCAGCCGCTGGGCTGCGACTCACCCCGGAGAAGGCTGTACCGCCGGCCGCACCACGAATCCGGTGACCTTTCCGTCGTGGGTCAGGGTCCATTGCACCACCACCTGATTGCCCGAGTTGGCCCGTGCGGCCCGCCGGGTGTAGACCATCAGGCTGTCCTCCCTGGTCACGGTCTCATCGGGCGCGCCAGCTTCGCCATTGAGGTCTGCCATCGCCTGTCCGGCAAACGCCGCGAGTTCCGCTGACGAGGTGAAGGTCTGCTTCATCTCCGGCGAGAACCGTTCCCACAGCTTCTCGAACTCGCGATCCTGGAGCCAGGCGGTGTAGGTCCGCCCCTGGTCCCGCGCTTCCGCATCAGGCGCTTCGGGGGCGCATGCCGCCGCCACCAGAAGCAGCGCGACACACGGCAAGGCACGTGCGCGCATGTTCAACCTCTCCTATAGTTGTGCTGGAGCGTAGCCTTGCAGGCCACCATAGCGCAACCTGGAGCACCAATGAGGCTGGGATTCAGGGCATGAGCCGACGCATCGTGATGGTCACAGGCGCCAGCCGGGGCGTGGGGCGGGCCGTGGCCGAGGCCTCGCTGAGGCGCGGCGACCTGGTCATCGCGAGCGCCCGGCGCGTTTCCGACCTCCAGCCCCTGTCCGGGGCGGGTGAAATGATCCCCCTGGTGCTCGATGTGGGCGATAGCGCGGCCATCATGGAGCTGGGAACTCGGCTGTCGGATCAGGTGGATCACATCAGCACGATCTTCAACTCCGCCGGCGTCTATTCCCTGCAGAGCAAGGTATGGGACAGCCGCAGGACTCCGCTCGACACCGTCACCGACGAGGAACTGGTCCACGTGTTCCGGATCAATGCGGTGGCTCCGGTCCTCCTCACCCGCGCCCTCCGCCCGCTGCTCGCGGCGGCGCCTGGCGGCGGCCGGGTGGTGAACCTGACCTCCCTGTTGGGCTCGGTGTCGGAAAAGGACAGCCCCGGAGACTACGCCTACTGCGCCAGCAAGGCGGCGCTCAATATCATGACCCGGGGGCTCGCGGCCGAACTCGCTGGAGAAGGGATCGTCTGCGTCGCAATCACGCCTGGCTGGGTGCGCACTGAAATGGGGGGCGCTCACGCGTCGCTCTCCCCTGAGGAATCCGCCCAGCGCCTCCTTGCGACGACCGATGCCCTGACCACGGCAGACTCCGGCCGGCTGATAGACGAAGACGGCGGCGACCTGCCCTGGTGATGCTCAGGCGCGCCGCAGGGTGAAGATCGGCAGCTGGGCAGGGCAGCAAAACCGCGCCTCGATCATGACGGTGCCCACGCCGCGGGACACATAGAGCGGCACGCCATTTTCTACATACCAACCTTCGACGTAGGCTCCCGAGCCCAGCGGAAGGCTGGGAATCCAGCCAGGCAGCCTGATCTGCCCCCCATGGGTGTGCCCCGCGAGCAGCGCCGCGGCCGGACGACGCAGGTCCGGGGCAATCCGGTCGCGATACGCCGGACAGTGGACCAGCCAGATGTCCGCGCTGGTCGGCTCCGGGTCGCGGATCGTGGCATTCAGGACCGGCTCGCTGTAAAGTCCATCATCCAGACCCACAAGACCGAGGCGCGACGTGCCTCGGGTCAGGACCGACCTGCCATTGACCAGCAGCTCGGCGCCACTCCGCTCGTAGGCGCGCTCCAGCAAGCGACGGGGGATCCGGGCCTTCCGCTCCCAGTTGCCGTGGATCGCCACCATCAAGGGTCCGTGGGAGATCCCGGCCACGAAGGCGGTCAGGAGCGGAAGAGCCGCGGTTTCCTCGACCATGTCACCGGTGAACGCCACCACGTCGGGCCTCTCGCGCTCCAGCAGCTCCAGGGCGGACCTCGCGGCACCGCGATTGCCGGGGAAATGGAGGTCGGTGATGTGCGCGATGGTGAGGCCCTCCAGCTCGGCGGGCAGCGAAGGCACCGGCAGGTCCTCGCGGCTGAGGCGCACCACCATCGTTTCGAGCCCGCAAGCGTCTGTGGCCAGCACGGCACCAGCGGTGCCGGCGGCCAGGAGAAAGCGCCTCCGACTGATTATGCCCGTCACCACTCACCTTTCAGGTTCAATGACCGCATCTCGCCCGGCCGCCCTCGCCCTGCTGCTGCTGCTCGCCGGGCCCGCTGCGCTGACAGCGCAGGAACCGCGCCTCAACCCGGCCCTCGATACCAGCACCGTAACCGAGCGGGTGCTGTCGGAGCGGGTGATCGGTGCCATGCCGGCAGACTCCTCCGGTGAACTTCTGTACCTCTTTCCCGGTATCGCCCTCGAAGAGGGTGGCACCTCCACCCGTGGTTCGGAGCCCGGCAGCGCGGCTCGGCGGATCAATGGTTTTGATGTGAGCACTGGCTCACGCCGCCCTGGAGTGGTGGTGCCAATGCAACTGGTACGTGAACTCCGCCTCCGTTCCGGGCCCGAAGGTGCCACCACCGGCGCCACCGGCTCCAGCCTGCTCGACATCAGGCTCAGTGGCGACGAGCCAGGCACCGCCCGCGCCAGGTTTGCAACTGACCGATTCTTCGGGGCCGGTTCGCTGGGCATCAACCGGCTCGAGGGCACCATCACCCGCGAACTGGACCGCGGCAGCGCATTCATCGCCGGAGCCGTCGCCGGCCATTCCAGCATCGAGATGGGCATGGGCGCCCGCGACATTCCCGGCTTCCGCACCGCCGGCGTCGACACGACCGTTACCTTCCTCGACCCGGATGCGGGCGGACAGCGGACGGTCGATGTACCAGCCTTTGCAGTGTCGCGCGGCGACTGCGACCTGCTTGACGGTCTCCCAGATCCCCGGATGTCCGATAACTACGGCACCGATTGCACCGGAGACCGAACTCCTGGTACCGGCGGCACGACTCTACAGTTTGCCGCAGGGGCGGAGTTCCGCATGGGCCAGTCCACCCGGGTGTCGGTGCTCACACTTCGGTCCCGCGAGTCCCAGCGTCTCCCCCGTCCCCAGGATGCGCTGATCCCATCGAACTCCTTCGGGGGAGAATACCGCTCCCGTCTTCATGGAATCCGGTTCGAGAGTCCCTTCGGTCGGGGCAAGGGCGCTGGCATCCTGTCGCTGGCCATATCGCGCCAGTCCAACGAAACCAGCGTTGGGCCCCTCACTCCGGAGAGCGAACTCGATTCGCGCGATCCGTCGCTGGGAACCATGTTCTCCGGCTTTGATTTCCGCTGGGATCTCGAGGGCTTCCCGGTGGACGAGGAGCTTGTCGAGGCGTTTCGGACCAGCAACCTGGCCGTCAGCACCTCTCCCTATGATGTGTTCAATCCCGACCAGTACAATCTGGTGCATGAATTCCGGGATGGACCGTACGCCCAGCACACCTCCCCTGAATCGGGCGGACCGCTGGGCACCCTTTTCAACTCGCGCGAAACCCGGACTGCGGCCGAGGTCTCGGCGACATGGCTCGCCTCCCGCAACGCGCGGCTCAAGGTCGGGGGCGACTACACCTGGTACGGGCTCACCCACTACGAGCACATCCTGACGTCGAACGCATCCGCCGACATCTACCTCGAGTCGCCCCGCCGGCTCGGTCTCTATGCGATGGAGAGTTTCGGGTATGACCGGGTCAGGGTGGACCTCGGCCTCCGCCATGACCGGTTCAGCTCGGGCGCAGTGCGTTCGTACGTCCTTGACACGCTCGCGGCGATCCCGGGGAGCGGAGGACAGCCCAATCCCGCCTACGGTACCTACTCGTTCTTCCCCCGCTTCCGCAGCTACACCGACGCCGACGGCATGGCCACGATCAACGGCCAACCGCTGCCACTGGTGGAGGGACGCAAGGATCCGTCGCACGGCGCCTGGAGCCCCCGCGCCTCGATCCGATTCGCCGCACGGCACGGCACGGCGGTGCGGGCGGGCGTTTCGCGCATGGCGTTGATGCCGGAACTCCACTCGGTGTTCACCGGCATCAATACCGACCTGTCGGGCACCAACTCCAGCGACATCTGGGGCGGCGACCTCGGCTTCCTGCGGGGCTGGTCGGTCGAGCTTGGCGCCCGGCAGGAGCTGGGCCAGCACGGCTGGCTCGACGGCGTGGTATTCTCGCGCACGCTCGACAACACGCCATTGCCGGTGCTTAACCAGCTACCTGACCCGACCCGGCTCAATGCCGCGTTCCCCGTCAGGATCTGGGAGAATGCGCGTGGCCGCAGCGCTCGCGGACTGGAGGCCGCCTTCGGGTGGCAGCGGGGTACCGTGGACCTTGCGCTGGGGCTGACGATCCAGCGAGTACGGCACCACTCAGCCACCGAAGGACCGCTGCCCGTCGAGCGCACGCTCCCGGCGCAGTGGGAGCGCCCGCGAATGCTGAGTGCGCTGCTGGCCTATGACTCCCGGGGCGACGACCCGGGACCGAGGGAGGCCGGCGCGCGCATCGGCCTGGGGCTTCGCTGGGGAAGCGGCCTGCCGTACTCCCGCTGCGACAGCGGCCATATCGACGACGAACTCGCGCTGAGCGGCGATGAGTGCCTCCACTTGAGCAGCAACAACGTGCTGGCGTTCCGGCTGCCAGCACTCATGCAACTCGATCTCAGGGCCGGTACCGACCTTTCCGCCGGTCCAGGCGGCGTGACGCTGTTCGCCGAGGCGCGGAACCTCCTCAACCGCAGGAACACCGTCGCGGTCCATGCGGTTAACGGAGAGACGACCAACGAAACGGCCCGGCTGCGGGTGACCACCAACGACCTCGACAGCTACGCCAATGAGGCCACCGTCAATGGCGTACGTCAGCCTGACGGGGGGATCGACCTCCAGTTCGGCGGCGCACGCGCATCCGGCTGCGGGAACTGGCTCTCGTCCAATCAGGACGCGGCCGCGCCCAGCTGTGTGGCGCTGGTCCGGGCCGAGCAGCGGTGGGGCAACGGCGATGGCATCTACTCCGTTGGCGAACAACAGGCGGCTGCGAACGCCCGGTTCGACGAGAACTACCAGACGCGCTTCTTCGCCGCGCCCCGGCGGATGCGGGTGGGGCTGGAACTCAAGTTCTAGCAGCTGCAACCGCAACCGAAACTGCAACTGCAACCGCAGATTTCGCTGATTTCGCTGATTGCTCCAGAAGCACCTGTCGTTGCTGCATCTCCCACAACTCTCACGCTTGTTGTTGTTGGAGCACCGCCGGCCTTCGGTGCACCATACCGACAGCAGTTTGAATCTGTGGAATCTGCGAAATCTGCGGTTGTGGTTGCGGTTGCAGTTGCACTCCCCGCGTTCAGTGCGGCGACATTCGTCGCCGCTGCACCTTGCCGGCCAGCGCCGCCACCGCCCGCCGTGGGAGGAACCGCACCAACAGCGTGATTATCCTGCTGCCGAGCCCCGGCACCACGAGCGGGCGGCCGGACATCATGGCGCGATATCCTGCCAGTGCCGTCGCATCGGCGTCCAGGGTCGGGAGCAGCCCTCCGGCGCTGCGGTTGTCCATGCCCGCCCGGCGATGGAAAGGTGTCCGCACCGGGCCGGGACAGAGCGCGGTCACGGTTACGCCAGTGCCTGCGGTCTCCTGCGCGAGTGCCTCGGAAAGGGAAAGCACGTACGCCTTGGTGGCGTAGTAGATGGCGTGCCAGGGCCCCGGCAGGAACCCTGCGAGGGAGCCGACATTGAGCACCCTGCCCCGGCCCCGCGCGATCATTCCCGGAAGCAGGCGGTGGCACAGCAGCGTCAGCGCCTCGATGTTGAGCCGCAGCATCGACAGTACCATCGCCTCATCGCTCCCGGCAAAGCTCCCCGCCCCGCCATGGCCGGCGTTGTTTATCAGTATGTCCACCGGCCGCTGCCCCACCGCATCCATCACCTGGTCCACCCCTCCCTCGAGCGAGAGGTCGGCGGCAATTGTCGTCACATCGGCGGTGCCGATCGCCTCCAGCTCTGCGGCAACCTTCTGGAGCGCCGAGTGAGTCCGCGCCACCAGGAGCAGCGCGTGGCCGTCCCGCACGAGCAGCCGGGCCAGTTCCAGGCCGATCCCAGTGGTCGCGCCGGTCACCACGGCGAGCGGCCTTGCTGGCTCGCGGTCCCGGGACGGCGAAGCGCCGGCCCGCTCGGATGCGGACCGGCGCTCAGGAAATTCGGGCGACGACGTCACCGAGTCGAAGTCGCGCGCTGCTCGCCAATGACGATGCGGTGGAGGAACACGCCCACCAGCGCCGCACCCACCGCGGGCAGCAATGCGAGCAGTGTGGCGGCAACATGGGGCGACGGCGGATAGGGAATGGCCCGCTGGGCTGCAGTGGCCCAGAGGTACACGGCCGGAACTCCCAGCGCCACCAGGACAGCGGTCATCCAGGCGCTGGAAGGCCGCACGATTGCCAGCGTAAAGGAAGCAGCGGCGACCAGCAACGCGGTGATCAGCGTCCGGCCCGACCCCAGGTCATACAGCCCGCACAGCACGCCCGCCACGACAGCCAGCCCGAACATCACGATGCGCATGACCAGCTCCTTGGACCCGTTCTCCACTCGTGGTTCGGGATGGCCATCGGGAAGCATGACCGACGGGGCCCGGCCCCGGAAATCGGTGCCCAGCCGCTGGCGGGCGTATGCCCGTCGTCCTTTCGCCTGGCTTTCAATCCTGCTCATGCAGGCTCCTCCCAAGCGCCCAGGGTACCGTAGCGGCCAGCATCCAGCAGTGACCTGCGGCACCCAGACCTGCATCTAACATACGGCGCCGGTTCACAATCAGGAAGAAATGGCGCCGGCAGCGGGAGCGCCCGCCGCCGCCGGGGTTGCGACGTCGGGAAGCCGGCCGAAGCGACGCTTTCTGCCGTGGAACTGCTGCAGCGCTGCCGCCAGGTCGCTGGCGGCAAAGTCGGGCCAGAGCACCGGCAGGAACAGCAGTTCGGCGTAGGCAGATTCCCACAGCAGGAAATCGCTGAGCCTCTGCTCACCGCTGGTGCGAATGAGGAGATCCACATCGGGCGAGCGGGTCGCGCCGTGATCGGCTATCGACAGGAGCCGGCCAAACTGGTCCCGCGTAATCGGGGCGCCAGGCGCGAGACACTGGGCCGCGCGCAGTATGGCGTCGCGCGCGGAATAGTCCACCGCAATCCGCAGGTGGAGCCGGGAACCATCGGCGGTCCTCCGCTCGGCGGCGTCGATGGCCGAGCGGACCGCCGGCGCCAGCCGGTCGCGCCGGCCGATGACACTCAGACGGACACCTGTTGCCACTGCACGATTGACCTCGCTCCGGAGGTATTCGCGGAACAGCCGCATGAGCCACTGGACCTCGCGCGGGGGCCGCTCCCAGTTGTCTGCCGAGAACGCGTACAGCGTAAGCGTCTCGATCCGGTGCGAGAGCGCCGCCTCGATGGTTCGCCTGACAGCTGCCACACCCTCGCGATGACCTGCCGCCCTCGGCAGGCCGCGCGCCTCGGCCCAGCGGCCATTGCCGTCCATGATGATGGCCACGTGCAGTGTACTTTGCGTCATAAAGCACAGCTCCAAATAAAAAGGTGCCTCACCGCCGGGTGGCCCGGATGAGCGCTTCCATGTGACCGAGGTAGTTGTCCAGCGCAGCGCGGCCCTGGCGGGTGAGCACGTAGTCGGTGCGGGGCACTCGATCCTCGAAGCCCTTCTCGCTGGTGATGTAGCCCGCGTCCTCCAGCTTCCGGGCATGGACGCTGAGATTGCCGTCGGAAGTGTCCACCAGTCGCTTGAGTTCGGTGAACGACAGCTTCGGGTTGACCGCCAGCGCGCTTACGATGGCCAGTCTCAGGCGCTCGTGGATCAGCCGGTCGAGTCCTGCCGCGTGCGCGCCCGCGCCTCCCGCCACCTTCGCCAGCTTGGACGCACTGGCCGGGCGTTCGGGAGCTGCGTCCCGCTTTCTTGCCGCTCCGCCTCTAGCCACCGTGCCTCCTTGCAATGATCCAGCCAAATACCAGGTGCAATCCGCCAAATCCGGCGGCCAGAAGGGTGTTGCTCCATGCGGGTGACAGCGCGAGGGCCACAAGTCCCAGGCCCATGAAGCCCAGTCCCATGACTGGAACGGCCCGGACCGAGAAGGCCCCGCCGGTCACCACCGCCGTCCCGTAGGAGAGCAGCCATAGCCCCGGGAGCTGGGTACCGAGCCCTCCGCGCCAGAGCACCGCGGTAAGTGCCGCTCCGACAGCGAGGGGGGGCGCAAAGCTCAGCAGGAACCGCCGGGCTGGACGGCTGGTGAGGGGCAGCCCGGACCGCCTTGCCTTCCAGACCATGCCAGCCGCGCCGAGAGCGGCCCCCACCGCCGCCTCACCCAGCCATACGGCGAGCCACTGGGACGCGACCGGCTGGCTCGCGGCGATCAGTGCGGCCACCAGCGCCGAAAATCCCATTGCCATTCCGCCCCACCCCGGGACGGCGGTGAACTCGGTCGCCCGCTCCATGGTGGAGCGGATGAACGAGAGATTCTCGATGGCCCGGTCCGAGAGTGCGGCCGGCTGGGGAGAGCGTGGGGGCATGCCACCTCGTAAAGTACTCTGCATTATAAAGCAGACTCGGCTCGAGGTCAAACCGGGCCCGGCATCCGGCTGGACCTAGAGCGCAGACGCGCAGTGAGGGCACTTCTTGGCCGCCAGCGGGATGGCCATGGCGCAGTACGGGCAATCCTTGGTGGTGACCGCCGCAACTGGCGGTGGCATCATCCTGTTGACGGCCCGTACCAGGAGGAAAACGGCGAATCCGACGATCAGGAAGGCAACGACGGCATTGATGAACAGGCCCCAGTTGAGCGTAACCGCACCAGCCGCCTGGGCATCGGCCAGGGTCGCGTAAGGAGCCGGCGCGGTCACGCCCTCCTTCAGCACGACGAACTTGTCGCCGAACTCCACCCCGCCCAGCGCAAGCCCGATCGGCGGCATGATGACATCATCCACCAGAGACTTGACGATGGTTCCGAAGGCGCCGCCGATGATGATGCCGACGGCCATGTCGACGACGTTCCCGCGCATGATGAACGTCCTGAATTCCTTTAGCATTGGCTCCTCTTGATCGCAGGAAGGTGCCGGGAGGCTGCGCCCGGACGGTGCCCGCTTCATATTATGGCCGACCCGCGCGCCCCGCCAGCACATTGCCGTGTGCATCGCCGGCGAGGGCCTGCGTCACCCATTCACATTGTCAACCTCACGCGCGAGAACTCCGATGGCGCACGCCGGCCCCGCCCTGCTTGCCCTGCTGGTACTCGGCTGCAGCCATGCCGAGCCATTCGCCGTTTCCGACCCCGCAGAAGACGGCCCGTTTGCCCCGGGTGCGGTGGTCCGGCTGACGTATGGATCAGGGATTTCCCCCGCCGCCTGGCTACCAAATGGTGATACCCTGGTCCTCGCGGCACGTGACGAGGACCGCAACGAAGGAAGGAGGACGGGCCTGCCCATCGGCGATGTCTGCCTCTTCCTCCTCCCGGCAGCCGGTGGATCCAGGGCAGGCGAGTACTGCTCCGCCACCTCGGCCCAGGCCGACTCGCTGGAGACATTCGGCAGCCCCGCGGTTTCTGCCGCGCGCGCGCTGGCCTTCAAGTACTTCCACCAGCGGCTTGGGGGATCGACGTTCGGCTCGATCAGGACGGCATCGCTGGATCCGCCCTTCGTGCCGGCCGTGGTCTCCCCGCTTCCCTTTTCCTTCGGCAACAGGCTGATACAGGATGCGAGCGACCTTGCGTGGCAGCCCGACGGATCACTGGTTTTCGTCGGCTGGACCGACGAAGTGCTGGAGCGCTTCTGCGACGGGTCGCCGTGTGACATCCTGGTGCGGATCCCGTTCGGCGTGTTTCGCATCGCTCCGGGCGGCGGGGCACCAGCGACGGTGCCAGGCACATACCTCGCCACATCGGCCGCGCCAGATGGGCAGGGAGGGCTGTTGGCGACCTTCCCGGCGAGCGACCAGCTGTGGCGCATCTCTCCAGCCGGCGACTCCGTGGCAGTGCACGACTTCGGGCCTGGCAGCCTGGTACGCGATGCGCACCAGGCTGCAGGCCGGGTCATCGTCGTGGCCGGTGGAGACGCACTAGCGGAACTCGATGATATCGGCATGATCCAGCGAAACATCGGGTTCGGCAGCCTGTTGCTTCTCGACCTTTTGTCGGGCACCGCCAGCGCCGTGGGTCCCGCGGGCATGGAGTTCCGCGATCCGGTGCTGAGTCCGGACGGGCGCGCCGTCGTTGCCATCAGCGTGGCGGGCGACTTGTGGCGAATCGACCTGCCATGAGGCGACGCCTCTCCAGGCTGGTCTGGCTGATGGTGCTCGCGGCGTGCGACCACGGTGCGCCGTTCACCCCCACCGTGCCGGCCGAGCCAGGGCCGCTGACGCCGGGCGTGCCCGCGCGGCTCACCTTCAACGCCGCGGACGACCGCACGGCCAGCTGGCTGCCTGATGGATCGGCTTTCATGTACTCGAGCGAGGAGCTCGAGGCGCCCAATGACCACGACCGTTGCCTCCTGCTCATGCCCGCATCCGGCGGCAGCGTTGTTCGCTCGATCTGCGAGCAGGGCCCGGGCCATCAGGACAGCACCGACGTGTTCCAGTCGCCCGCAGTGAGCCCGGGCGGACGGCTGCTCTACCTCAGGGCAGTGGACTGGATCGGCAAGCAGAAGAGTCCCCGCATGGAGATCGTGCTCGCCACACTCGACGATCCATTGCCGGGATCAGCGATTACGCCGGTTCCGTACTTCGCCAGCAGCGGAAGGACCCATGGCCTGATTGCCACTCCTGCCTGGCTTGATGACGATCACTTTGCATATCTGGCGCAGTACGTGTGGTACCAGGGATCTACCTTCTTCCCTGACACTTTCGCCACCGGCCTGGAAATAGTGCACGGCACGGTCTCGGGCGACGCAGCCACGCTCACCGTGGTGCCCTCCACTGAGGAAGCGTCGTCGGTCGCAGCAGGCGACCAGCCCGGCACCGTGATCGCAACGTTCGGCGGCGATTCGAGGGTGTACAGGGTAGACCTCTCGACCGGGACTCGCACCGAGCTCTGGGACTTCGGCGCGGCCGGAATTGCGCGTGACGCCCAGCTGGCCGGCGGGAAGCTGGCCGCGATTGTGGGCCGGAGCGTGTTGTACCAGTTCGAGGATGCACACCAGATGTTCGTCCAGCGCGATGAAGGCGGCGACCTCCACGTGGTGGACCTGGGCAGCGGTGACACCCAGGTCTTCTCCTACGATGAAACGCTGTTTCGTCGGCCGTCCATGGCTCCGGATGGTTCGCGCCTTGTGGTTGAAGCTTCACCGTTCGCACCAGTGCACGTGGGCCCGCAGTCCGACTATACCGCCCTCAACCATCGTGGTGACCTGTGGCTTATCACCCTCGACTGACCTTCGCGGCCGGCGCGCTTGCGCTGCTGCTCTGGCCGGCGTCGCTCGCCGCCCAGGCGGCGGGTGCCATTTCCGGACGTGTCACCGACGCGGCCACCGGCGCGGCGATCGCGGGCGCCACCGTGATGCTGGAGGACGGCAGGCGCGGCGCCATCACCGACAGCGCGGGCGGGTACCGGATTCGTGAAATCCGGGCCGGTACCTATGTTCTCCTGGCCCGCGCCCTTGGCTTCGGGCCGGTGCGGCGCGAGAACGTGGCTGTCCAGGCCGGATCGACGACCATCTCCGACTTCGGACTCCAGCCCCGCGCCGTGCAGCTCGAGGACGTGGTGGTGGAAAGCGCGGACCCGGTGCTCGACCCGCTTGCGACAGCGTCCGAACAGGTCATCACCGCCGACGACTTCCGGCGCCTGCCCGTGAGCTCCCTCGAGGAGGCGCTGGCGCTATCAGCCGGCACGGTGGGCGAGAGCTACCGGGGCGGCCGCCTGGGCCAGGAGTCGTTCATATTCGACGGCCTCGGCGTCAAGAACCAGCTCGATGCCAGCACCGGATCTCTCGGGCTCAACATCCCGCCCGACATGCTCACGGAAGCGTCGCTGGTCACCAACGGCTTTTCGGCGAGATACGGCCAGGCGCTGTCGGGACTGATCAACGTGGTCACCAGGGATGGCGGAGACTCCTGGAGCGGCCGGCTGGCGTACGAAACCGACAGGCCTTTCGGTGACGGTTGGGACTATGGGCTGGACCGCGCAGTGTTCGAAGCAGACGGACCCATCGCCGGCGGAATCAAGGCGGTGGCTGCGCTCGACCTGTCGGCCCGGCTGGATGCGGACCCGGTCAACGCGCCTCCTCCGCTGCAGGAGCTGGATCCGCGCTTCGAGCAGCCGTGGATGCTGCCCCACAACAGCGGCGAGCAATACAACTTCGCCGGCAAGCTGACGATTCCCTTCGGGAACAACCAGACGCTCAGGCTCTTCGGGCTCAGGTCCATCGACCAGCGCCTTCTGTACGACCCCGCCTACAAGTACGACAGCGACTTCGGCCCCGCCCGCCGCACCGCGGGCACGCTCGCCAGCGCGCACCTGCAGCACGCATCGGGTCCGGGTGCCAGCCTGCCGCTGGTGGCCGACTTGCGGGTGGCGCTTTTCAATCGCGATTTCGTGCGGGGCACGCTGGTGGAGCAGCCCGAATACGAGTTCGGGGCCTTCACCGGATCCCGGTTCGAGATCGTGGGCGAGGACCTGGCACGGGACCAGGACATCGAAACAGCAGCCGCGCCCCTTGCCGGACTGACGGTCCCCGGGCTCACCGCGCGGTCCCCGTGGGGCGTGCCGGCATTCTTCATGGGCGGCGGGTCCCGGGGAGAGCTTTCGTGGAACCGATTCCGTGAACTCCGCACCCAGCTGGATCTCACCTTCCCGGCCGGCACGGGCGGTGACCTCTTTGTCGGCGGTGAAGTGGTCTCGCAGGACGTGAAGACTTTCCAGCGCGCCCTCGGCTTCCTGCCGGTCGGCGACTCGGTTCCCAACGCGGCAGCGTCGAACTTCACCCCGCTCGCCATGGCGGGATACGTCGAGGGACAGTTCCGGCTGGCTGAGCTGGGCTTCACCGCGGGACTTCGCATGGACCGGTTCGATGCCCGGGCCGATATCGAGGGCGAAGACGCTGGAGCGCGCACCCGGCTCAATCCCCGCTTCGCTGCTTCGACCGTGCTGCGTGGCGCCACCTTTGTGGCCAGCATTGGCCGTTTCAGCCAGCCGCCCGACTACCAGTACCTGGTAGACGCCGCCTTCGACGACACGCTGCGCACCGGTCGGTTCCGCCGGGGCAACCCCACCCTCGGCTTCGAGGACTCGTGGCAGTACGAGTTCAGCGTCCGGGCGAGGCCCCGCCCGGGAGTGGCGCTCCGGACGGGCGTATACCTCAAGAGGCTCCAGGGGCTGGTAGCGACGGTGCCGCTGGGTGCCAACCCGGATTCGTCGATCTTCGGCAACGCCGACTTCGGGACGGTGAAGGGGCTGGAAGTCCAGGTGGAGCGCGAGATGCGCGATGGCTGGGGCGTGCGCGCCTCCTATACGCTGCAGCAGGCCACCGCCTCGAGCAGCAACGCATTCCTGCTTCGCCGGTCAATCCGGATAGACAGCCTGACCCATGACACCATCATCCCGCCGCGCATCGAGTTCCCGCTGGATTATGACCGGCGCCACGGGCTGGTGCTGATCCTGCAGGGACAGGTGGCTGACTCGGCCGGACCGGAAGTGGCCGGCATCAGGCCCTTCGCCGGGTTCGAGGCCGCGATCATAGCGCGGGTGGCCTCGGGCCTGCCGTTCACCCGGCGCGCGCCGGGCGTGGACACGCTCATTGGCGACATCAACGGCGCGCGCCTGCCGTCAACCCACACCTTCGACCTGCTGCTCAGGCGGCCGGTATCATTCGGTGGAGTGGATGCAGGGCTCTACCTCGATGCCCGCAACCTGCTGGGCCGACGCAATGTGGTGTCGGTGCGCCGGGACTCGGGCACACCCGAGGCTCCGGAAGACATCCTTCAGGCGATGGCCGAGGACGCCTACGCCGCCAACTCGCAGGCGATACCCTACGAGTCGCCGAGATACCGGCGGTGGGCTGACACCAACCAGGATGGGTATGTTGCCGGGGAGGAAGAACTGCTTCCGCTCTACGAAATGGCAGCACGCGACTTCACCCAGCCACTCTTCGCCTACGGCGAGCCGCGCTTGGTGCGCGTGGGCATGGAGCTTCGGTTCTAGTCGTGCGGTGACCTCCCCGCCTCAAGCGCCTCGAGGGTGAGGCGCTTGTTGATGGCCACGGCGGCGGCGGCTCCCTCCGCGGCGGCAGTGACCACGAACTGCGGGTCGCGCGACGCGTCACCAACTGCGTAGACGCCATCCACGTTGGTGGCGCCGGCACGGGAGCTGTCCACTACTCCGCTTTTCATCAATTCGACGCCGAGCGATGCCACCAGGTCCGAGCGCTGCTCATGGCCCAGGCACAGGAACAGCGCCTCGGCCTCAACCGCTTCGGACCGCTCCAGTACCACCCGCTGAAGCTGACCCCGCGCCACGTCCAGCTGCACCACCGGTTCCTCACGCACTTCGATCCGGTAGCGGGCAAGCTGCGCGGCTGACTCTGTGCCAAGCCCTGCGGGCCCATTGGTGCAGAGTGTCACGAACGGGCTCCAACGAAGCAACCTGAGGCTGTAGTCTGCAGCGGTATCGCCCTGGCCCAGCACGGCGAGGGGGCGGTCCCGGTGCTCCCAGGCATCGCAGTAGGGACAGTGGTGGGCGCTGATGCCGTAGCAGTCCCCGAGGCCGGGGATGTCGGGGAGCTTGTCCACTACTCCGGTCGCGAGCACCAGGGTGCGTGCCTCGACGGACGGGCCGCCGCCGACCTGCACCCGGAACCCGCCGTTGATCTTCTCCACCGCTTCTGCGCGCGCGGACCTGAGCGTCACGGTTTCGTAGGGATCGAGTTCGCGTCGTGCCACCTCGAGCAGCTCCGCAGGGCTGAAACCGTCCCGGGTCAGGAACCCGTGGACCGCGTGCGACGCCGCGTTCCTCGGCTCACCCGCATCGAGTACCAGCGTGAGCCGGCGCGCCCTCCCAAGCATGAGGGCGGCGCTCAGCCCGCCCGGTCCCCCGCCAATAATCACGCAATCATGCATGACGAAAGCATGGCGGGACGGGTCCACAAGGCAAGGGCGTGGCCACTTCCTTACCTTCCTGCCATCAACTTCCCGACCCGGAGTCGCACCTGATGCTCACGTTCATCGCCATCGGCCTGGCGGCCGGAGTCCTGGCAGGCCTGTTCGGAATTGGAGGCGGCGTCCTCATCGTGCCGGCGCTGATGTACTTCGGCGGGTTGCCGATCAAGACCGCCACCGGCACGTCGCTCATGGCGCTGCTGTTGCCGGTCGGCCTGCTGGGAGCGGTGGCGTACTGGCGGGCCGGGCACATCGAGATACGAAGCGGGCTGCTGGTCGCAGCAGGGCTGTTCCTCGGGGCGTGGTTCGGCGCCAGGCTGGCGCTTTCCGCGCCGCCGGCGGTGATGCAGAAGCTGTTCGCCGTGCTGCTGGTTATCGTCGCTGTGAGGATGTTCCTGAAGGCCTAGGCGGTACGGCGGTAAGGCGGTAAGGCGGTAAGG
>CAMLHP010000036.1 GCA_946479805.1 uncultured Gemmatimonadota bacterium
CATCCATTCGTACCACCGCTACATGCACGAGAACCTGTTCGACCACATCGACATCGCTGCCGCCCAGGTCCACATCCCCGGCGGGGACGTCGAGCGGAAGGACGTGGCCCGCCACGCGGCCGGGTATGAGCAGGCCATCCGCGAGGCCGGCGGGATCGACTTCCAGATACTCGGCATCGGCAAGACCGGCCATATCGGATTCAATGAGCCCGGCTCGGGTCTCGACAGCCGCACCCGGCTGATCACGCTCGACACCATCACCCGGAAGGACGCCGCGGCCGACTTCTTTGGCGAGGACAACGTGCCGAGGGAGGCGATCACCATGGGTGTCGCCACCATCATGGAAGCGCGCGAGATCGCCATCCTCGCCACCGGCGAGCACAAGGCGGCCATCGTGCGCCGGGCGGTCGAGGGCGAGATCGACCGGCAGGTGGCAGCGACCTACCTCCAGCAGCACACCGGTACGACTTTCTACATCGACCGGGCCGCGTCGGCGGAACTCACCCGGGTTGCCACGCCCTGGCTGCTGCATGAAGTCGAGTGGGACAACGACATGACTGTCCGCGCAGTGGTCTGGCTGGCGCTGCGAACCGGCAAGGCCATCCTCAAGCTGACCGAGGCGGACTATTCGGAGCACCACCTGTCGGGGCTGCTCTCGCTCCACGGAGGCGCCGGGCCCATCAACGGCCTGGTATTCAACGCCCTCGGTGCCAAGATCCGGGGCCGCTCGCGGCTGCCCAGGGGCCAGACCATCGTCTGCTTCTCGCCCCATCCGGACGACGACGTGATCTCCATGGGCGGAATGCTGCGGAAGCTGGTGCTCAATCAGAACCGAATCACGGTGGCCTACCAGACCAGCGGCAACATCGCCGTGTTCGACCATGACGTCCGGCGCTACGTGGACTTCCTCGACCGGCTCGCGGGCGACGGTCTGCTGGAAGAGGACGCCACCCGGCAGCTGGTGGAAAGCGTCAGCGCGTTTCTCGCGCGCAAGCAGCCCGGAGAAGTCGACATCAGGGAGGTGCAGCAGATCAAGCGGATGATCCGGGAGTCGGAGGCGATAAGCGGCATCGAGACCCTGGGGCTGAGCGCGGCCGACGGCCGTTTCCTCAACCTGCCGTTCTACCAGACCGGCAAGGTGCGGAAGGACCCGGTTGGGCCCGCCGATGTGGCGATCGTCCGGAAGCTGCTGGAGGAAGTGAAGCCCGATCTCATCTTCGCCGCGGGCGACCTTTCGGATCCCCACGGCACCCACCGCATGTGCCTCGAGGCGGTGAACCGCGCTCTCGACGAGATCCATCCACCAGGGAGCGGCGGACGTCCCGATGTCTGGCTCTATCGCGGTGCTTGGCAGGAGTGGTCAGTTACCGACGCCACCTGGCTGGTGACCATGTCGCAGGAAGAACTGCGGCTCAAGATCGAGGCGATCTTCAAGCACCAGTCCCAGAAGGATTCGGCACCCTTTCCCGGGGGCTACGACGAGAGGGAGTTCTGGCAGCGGGTGGAAGCGCGCAACAAGGAGTCGGCGGCGCTGCTCGACCGGCTGGGCCTGGCCGAGTACTTCGCCATCGAGGCCTATGTGGTCAGTAGAACGACTCTCCCCGCTCGGCCATCTCCACAAGGTGGGCCGCAGGCCTGAATCGCTCGCCGTGAGCTATCTCGAGGCCGTGCAGCACCTCGACCACGCGGGCAGCGCCCAGGTCATCCAGCTGCCGTAGCGGACCGCCGCGGAAGGGCGGGAAGCCGATCCCGAACACGGCACCGATGTCGCCGTCGCGGGCACTCCGCACCACGCCCTCGCCTGCGGCCATCGCCGCCTCGTTGAGCATGGCGTACACCAGGCGCTGCTCGACCATAGTCGGAGCTGCATCTTCCAGCGGCTGGACTCCCATCGCCTTGTAGACCGTTTCGTCCACGCCCTTCTTGTCGCCATTCTCGTAGCGGTAGAAGCCGCGCCGGTTCTTCCGGCCCTGGCGCCCGTCTTCGAGCATCCGCTGCAGCACTGGCGCCGGTTCCAGCCGGGCGCCGAAGTGCTGGTGCATCACGGCGCCCGCCTTGGCCGCCACGTCGAGCCCCACCTCGTCCAGCAGCGTCACCGGCCCGACCGGGAAGCCATACCGCGTCATGACGCCGTCGATGAGGTCCACCGGCACGCCCTCGGCCAGCAGCACGCCGGCCTCGTTCATGTAGGGCAGCAGGATGCGGTTGACCCAGAAGCCGGGGCTGTCGCGCACCACGATGACAGTCTTGCCCATCCGCCGGCCAAAGCGCACCGCGCGCACCACGCTCTCGTCCGATGTGCCCGCGTGGGGAATGACCTCCAGCAGCGGCATCTTCTCCACCGGCGAGAAGAAGTGCATTCCTATCACGTGTTCCGGGCGCGAGGCAGCGGCTGCGATCTCGGCAATTGGAATGGTCGAGGTGTTGCTGGCGAAGATGGTGCGGGGTGAGGTCTCGCGCTCGACCTCCGCCAGCACCGAGCGCTTGACGTTGAGGTCCTCGAACACCGCCTCGATGATGAGGTCGGCCCGGCGGAATCCGCTCCAGTCGGCGCTGCCGGACACCAGTTGTGACAGGCGCGCGTGCTCGGGCCGGGCAAGCCGGCGGCGCTTGAGCCTGTCGTCCAGCACCTTGAGCGCGGCCTTGATTCCCCTCCCCACCCGTTCCAGCTCCGAGTCCTTGAGCCGCACCTCCACCCGGGCGTTCAACGCGGCGGTGCCGGCAATCGCGGCGCCCATGAATCCGGCGCCAATGATCCCCAGCCGGCGCACCGGTGGCAGGTCGGACGGCGCCGGTCCTTCGACTCCGTCATCCTTCTTGAGCGCGGTGGTGGCGAAGAAAATCTGGACCAGCTTGCGCGACACGTCGCCCACGGCCAGCTCGCCGAAGCGACGATGTTCCTCCCGGAGGCCCGACGGCATGCCGTGCTCCAGGCCTGCCTGCACCACTTCCAGCGCCGCGAGCGGCGCGGGGTAGTGGCCCCCGGTCTTCTTCATCACGGCCTGGCGTGCCCTGGAGTAGACCAGCCGCCGGCCGATCGGAGTGCGGTCCAGCAGCGCGCCCGCAATGCCGCCACGGGGCCGCCGCTCCGAGGCTCCCCTCTCGGCCAGTCGCTGGGCCGCGCGGATCGCGGTGGCGCGGAGGATCGACGGTGGCACGACTTCATCCACCATGCCCAGGCGAAGCGCCTTGCTGGAGCGTTCGCTCTTTCCGGCGAGGATCAGGTCCAGCGCTGCGCGCACCCCGATCAGCCGGGGCAGCCGCTGGGTTCCTCCTGCACCTGGAATGACGCCCAGCTGGATTTCGGGGAGTCCGATCTGGGTCTTGTCGTGGTCGGTGGCCACCCGCCAGTCGCAGGCGAGAGCCAGCTCGTAGCCGCCGCCCAGGCACGCGCCATGGATCGCGGCGACTATCGGCTTGAGAAGCCCCTCGACCCGGTCCATCATCGCCTGAGCCTGACGGCTCATCGCCTCGGCTTCGGCCTGGGTGGTGAGCCGGCCGAACTCCTCGATGTCAGCGCCCGCAACGAAGGAATCGCGCTTGCCCGAGATCAGCACCATGGCCCGCACGGCGGGATTGCGTTCCGCCTCGTCCAGCGCCGCCCCGAACTCGGTGGCAACGGACGTACTTATCATGTTCACCGGCGACCCGGGAAGGTCGAAGGTGATCACGGCAACGCCGCTGGAAATGTCAGTTCGGAACGCGTTCACGTCAGGGATCAGGGATTGGGGTCAGGGATCAGGGATCTCTCTCGAGGACCATTGCGTAGCCCATGCCGCCCTGGGCGCAGATCGACACCAGCCCGAACTGCACCCCGCGCCGCTGCATCTCGTTGGCCAGCGTCGTGACGATCCGCGCGCCGGTGGCTGCGAAGGGATGGCCGATCGCAATCGACCCGCCCATGACGTTGGTCCGCTCCCAGTCGACCTCGCCCACGACCCCATCCAGCCCCAGACGCTCGGCCCAGGACGGCGAGCTCCACGCCTGCACATTGGAAAGCACCTGAGCCGCGAAGGCCTCGTGGATCTCGACCAGTCCCATGTCCTGGAACGTGAGCCCCGCCCGGCGCAGCGCGAGCGGCACGGCCAGTGCCGGCCCCATCAGCAGCTGCCATCCGGGGTCCACCGCCGCAACGGCGTAGCTCCGCACGAATGCCAGCGGGGAATACCCCAGCGCATGGGCCTTCTCTTCTGCCATCAGCAGCACCGCTGATGCTCCATCGGTGAGAGGCGAGCTGTTGCCGGCGGTCACCGAGCCGTATTTCCGGTCGAACACCGGTTTCAGAGCGCTCAGCGCCTCCATCGACGTGTCGGTCCGGATGCCATTGTCCGATGTCACCGGCTCGTCCATGGCCTTGCCGCCGAACCAGGGCACGATCTCGCTGACCAACCTCCCGTCCTCGGTAGCGGCAGCGGCTCGCTGGTGGCTCTGGAGCGCGATCCGGTCCTGGTCCTCCCGGGCGATGGCGTTCTCCTTGGCCATCTTTTCGGCGCTCTGTCCCATCGACTCGCCGGTTGATGGTTCGGCGATCGCTGGGGACACCGGCACCAGGTCGCGGGGCCGGGCCTTTGAGAGCGCTGCCACCCGGGCGCCGAGGCTCTTCGCCTTGCTTGCCGCCATCAGGATCTGGCTCATGCGCCGAGTATGGAGGATCGGGATGTCGGACAACGACTCGGTGCCGCCGGCGATGATCACGTCGGCGTGGCCCACGGCAATCTGGTCGGCGGCGTTCTGGATGGCCTGGGCACCGGAGGCGCAGGCGCGGTTGAGCGAGTAGGCCGGCACCGAGGGCGGGAACTGGGGCAGAAGGCTGACTTCCCGGGCCACATTCGGCACCAGGGGGGACGGCACCACCTGGCCGAAGATCACCTCGTCCACTTCGTGGCCGTCCAGTTCGGACCGGTAGAGCAGCTCTCGCCCCACGTGGCGGGCCAGGTCCACCGCGCGCACATCACGGAAGGCGGTGCCGCTCCGCACAAACGGCGTCCGGCATCCATTCACTATCGCGACCCGGCGGGAACCGTGCATCAGTGGTATAGATTCCGCGTGTGAGACATGGAAAGCGTCCGCCTCAGGCCATGACGCCAGGACCAGCATCCGCATCCAGCAGGGAGAGAGCAAGTTAATTGAAGCCGAGCACCATCGCCCAGCTGGGTGAGGCCACGTTCGACCTGCTGGTCGTCGGGGGAGGAATCACCGGAGCCGGGATCGCGCGCGACGCCGCGATGCGCGGCCTCGCGAGTGCGCTGGTCGAGCGGGGCGACCCGGGCGAGGGCACCAGTTCCCGCTCCAGCCGCCTGGTGCACGGCGGCCTCCGCTATCTCGAGCAGGGCCAGCTGAAGCTGGTGCATGAAGCGGTGCGCGAGCGGCTGACGCTGCTGCGAATCGCGCCCCACCTCGTCCGTCCGCTTCAGTTCGTTTTTCCCGTGCACGCGGGAGACCGGGTTCCCCGCTGGAAGCTGTCACTCGGCGTGCTGGCCTACGACGCGCTGGCCAGCTTCCGCAACGTGGGCCGCGCGAGGTTCCCCGGCAAGCAGGGAATCCTCCAGCTCGAGCCGCTGCTCAGGGAAAAGGGGCTCACCGGCGGGGTGACCTACTTCGATGCCCAGTGCGACGACGCCCGGCTGGTGCTGGCCAATGTCCGGAGCGCCATGGCGCACGGCGCGCGCATCGCCACCAGGATGGAAGCAGTGGCGCCGCTGCTGGAGGATGGTCGCGTTGTGGGCATGGAGGTCGAAGACAGGGAGAGCGGCCAGCGCGGCAGGGTGCGGGCGAGGGTGGTGGTCAATGCCACCGGCGCCTGGGCGGACCAGTTGCGCAAGCTCGAGGACCCCGGCGCAGACCGGATCCTGCGACTCACCCGTGGCTCACATGTACTGGTTCCCCGCGACCGCATCGGTCACCGGCACGCGATCGCCTTCCTGAGCCCGGTGGATGGACGGGTGATGTTCGTCCTTCCATGGGGAGAGTTCAGCTACATCGGCACCACCGACACCGACCACGATGGCTCTCCCGACGACCTGTCGGTGCGCCGTGAGGACGTGGTCTACCTGCTCCGCTCCGCCAACGCGCTCTTTCCCGGCGCGCACCTCACTGATGACGACGTTCGTGCGGCGTGGTCAGGCCTCAGGCCCCTGGTGCATGATGTGCGGCGCGACAGCGCATCCTCGGTATCGCGCGAGCACGCGCTCATCATCGGCAAGGCGGGCATGCTGACCATCGTTGGCGGCAAGCTCACCACTTATCGCGCGATGGCGGCCGAGGTGGTGAGCAAGGTGGTGGGGCGACTGGAAGGCGAGTTCCGCCCCTGCACCACAGACACCGAACCGTTGCCAGGGGGTGAGTCGGCCGATCTCGAGCTGTTCCGCGCCCGCGGTGCCACCCTGGGCCTTCCAGCTGCGGTGGTGGAGCACCTGCTGCGCCTCCATGGCACCGAGTCGGCAGGCGTCTGTAACCTTGCGCTGGCCAACCGGGGACTGCTGGAGCGGCTGCACCCGGCCCATCCCGCCATCGAGGCGGAGGTGGTGCACGCCGCTCGCAAGGAGCTGGCGCGCACAGTCGAGGACGTGCTGGTGCGGCGGTTGCACCTCTACTACGAGACCCGGGATCACGGGGTGCGCGCGGCCCGGCGGGTGGCGGACCTGCTGGGTGCGGAGCTGGGGTGGGACGAAGGGCGAATGACGGAAGAGGCTGCGGCGTACCGGCGGTTCGTGGGGCGGGAGGAACACTGGCGCTAGCTGGTGTCGCCGTTCACCGCGGCCACCAGCCGCTGCTCGATCTCCCGCAGTTCCACCGGCTTGGCCAGCACCCGGTCTGCTGGCACCGGCAAGGTGTCGCCCAGCTGGCTCAGGTCGCCTGAGAGAATTATCACCCGCTCCAGCAGGTGGGGACGCTCCTCCGCCATGCGCTCGCAGAGTTCCACCCCGCCCATCCGCGGCATCCTGAGGTCCACCAGAAGAACGGCAGGTTCCAGTTCGGAAATCAGTTGCAGCGCCTCGCGCCCGTCGGCTGCCTCCCGCACCAGGGCACCTCGCCTCCCCAGGAATCGCGCGATCGGCTGGCGCACCGCGGGTTCGTCGTCCACCACCAGCACCTGGACCCCGCGGAGGGTAGGCGCCGGCCTGCTGGAACGCACTCGCGCTGGGCTTCCAGTCGCGTCACCCGCCACGTCCGAGGGCGCCGCGATCAGCTCCAACACGAACCGGGCACCGCGGGTCGACGGTTCGTACCGCAACTCCCCACCCGCTTCGCGCAGGATCTGCCGCGAGATGTAGAGGCCCAGTCCCGTGCCGTCCGCTCCCTTGGTGGTAGCGAAGGGCATGAACAGGCGGCGCTCCATCATCGGGACAATGCCCTCGCCCGAATCGGTGACAGCGGCGAAGACCTTGCCATCGCCGGTCCACGTATCCACCGTGAGCCGGCGCGGGCGGGCGGTGCCCCGCAGCGCATCGAGACCATTGGAGAGCAGATTGACCATGACCTGCTCGATTCGCCCGGCCGACCCCAGCGCCAGCGGCAGCGACGGGTCGAGCCTGAGCTCGAGCGTGATCTCGTCCACCCCGAACCGGTAGGACACCAGGTCCACCGCGCTCTGTATTACATCATTGAGAGCCAGCGAGGTGCCCAGTGGTTCTCCCGCTCGTACGAATCGCAGGAGGCCGGAGAGCAGCTTTCCCGCCCGCCGCGCCTGACGCCGCATCTGCTGCAGGTCGTCGCGCATGTCGTCTGCAAGGCCTGCATCCTCCAGTCGCGAATCGGTAAGCGCGGCGATCGCCATCAGAGGATTGTTCACCTCGTGCGCCACGCCGGCGATCAGCTGCCCGGCCGCCGCGAAACGGCCCTGCTCCTCGGCACGGCAGCGCAGCACTCCTGTCATCTCATTGAAATGCGCAGCCAGCTCGCCGATCTCGTCCTCGCGCCTCACCTCCACCCGGGAGTTGAGGTCGCCCTCGGCCACTGCGTCCAGCCCGCGGCGGAGGTCGGCCAGCGGGCGCTCGACCCGCCGCCGCATGATGGACACCGCTATCAGCAGCAGCGCAAAGCCCAGTGCGCCCCATGCCAGCATGACCGCCACCGCGCGCTCAACTTCGTGGCCCAGCCGCGTCTCGAGGTGCGCCAGTTCGGCGAAGCCGCCCCTCTCGGCCTGAAACACGACCTGGGTCACCTCTGCGTGCAGCGAGTCGAGTGTTCGCAGCCGCCGGAGTGCGGTCGCCGATTGATCGGTCTCGATGAGCGCCACCAGCTCGGCCAGGCCCGCTTCGATGTCGGCCGACAGCCGCTCGGCCTGCGCCAGCGGAGCCCTGAGGTCGCGGGGAACGTCCGAGAGGAGGGGGGTGGGGGAGGACCCGATGGCGGCGACAAAGCCGCGGAGCGAATCGAGGGCGGACTCGCTCCGATCAACAACTGCTCGACTCGCGGTGGCGGTTACGTCATTGAGCGCAACGGTGCGCTCGGAAAGTGCGTCGAAAAGCACCATCAGCGGCGCTGCTTCGCCGCGCAGAACCTGGGCCTGGGGCGCCACCCGGATCGCGAGGTACAGGGCGAACGCGACAAAGTAGAGGACGATCAGGCTGATCGACCAGATCACCACCCGCCGCAGGCTCTGCGGCCGAGCCCGCACTTCACTCAAGGCACGGCCACCGGCAGGCCATCCACGATGCGCGTCATCACCATCCGCGATTGCCGCGCGGCGCCGAACTCGAGGTTGCCGGTCACGCCCTGGTAGGCTGGGCGGGTGTCACCCAGCGAGGCGAGCCACTCGGCCACCGCATCGGGATCGCGGCCTGCGTCGCGGATGGCCCTCCCAAGCAGCATCATTGCGTCGTAAGTCAGGGCGTCGAAGGGCCCTGGTCGCCTGCCTGTTCTCGTCTCGAATTCCGAGACGAATCGTCTCGATGCGGTGTCTCTCGGGTCCGGCTGCCAGAGAGATGTCACGTAGATGTTCGCGATGGCAGGGCCAGCGGAGTCGGCAAGTGCTGGAAGCACCAGCGCCGCATCCCCACTCACCACCGGCACTCCGGGCAGGTGCTCCGCGGCGGCGATCGCGTATGTGGCGACCGCCAGTTGTCGTCCCGCCACGACCACGACGTCCGGGTCGCCCCGGCCCGCCGCGGCCGCAAGCAGGGTGGCGTGGTCGCTGGCCTGACTGAATGGCACCCGGTCCACCACCCGCACCGCCTGCCGGCCCAGTTCGGCCTGGACGCCCGAGCAGAGGCCCCGGCCATACTCATCGTTCTCGCAGAACAGGGCCACCCGCTGTGCCTTGAGCCTGCGAGCGACGAAGCCGCCAATGAAGGCTCCCTCCACGGAGTCGTTGGGAGCGAGCGCGAACGTGTAGGGACCGGCCAGCCGAAGCCGGCGGCTGGTGGCGATGGCTGTGACCTGCGGAATGCCTGCCGAGTCGTACACCGGCGCGGCCGCCAGCGCCCCCCTGCTGCTGGTGTGGCCCAGCACGGCCACCACATTGGCAGTCCTCACCAGCGATTCCGCTCGCTGGACCTCGGTCTCGGCCGCGTCCCCAACCAGCGTGCTGTCCACCACATGAACGATCTCAAGCTCCCCGGGCTTCCGCGACGCAGCCAGGTCCGCTATTGCGAGCTCGACCGCGGGCAGAGTTGCGTTCTCGGCCTGATATGCCACACCCACCACCGCCGGACCCTCGTCCGTCCGGCAGCCGATCAGCAGCAGGGAAGCAGCCAGCAGGGCTGCACGGGCCTTGAGGGGGCTCGACATGGGGGCAAATGCAGGGAAAGGGATGCTCAATGATGGGCCCGCAGGCAGGCCGCAGCAAGTGACGTTATTTTTGTACCTGAACCCCTGGCATCGGGAGCGGGCGTGGAACCCAATGTGTTCGAAACGGCCAATGCGGGCTTTGCGCAGGCCATGTACGAGGAATTCCTGAAGAACCCCGAATCGGTCGGCGACGACTGGCGGGCTCTGTTCGAAAGCGGTGTAGTGGGTGAGCGCCCTGCGGCTGGCAATGGCCGGCCGGCCGTGGCCGTACCAGCGACCCCGGAACCAGCCGAGCCGCCGAGCCGCCGAGCCGCCAAGCCGTCGGCCACCCCCCTCAAGGGCCCCGCGCTCCGGCTCGCGCTCAACATGAACGAAAGCCTGGGCGTCCCGACAGCCACCAGCTTCCGGGAACTGCCGGTTTCAGTGCTCGAGGCCGAGCGGAAGTCGCTCAATGCCGCCCTCAAGGCCGCGGGCCGCAGCGAAAAGGTGTCGTTCACCCACCTGATCGCGTGGGCCATCGTTGAGGCGACCCGGTCCCATCCTGACATGGGCAACTCGGTGCTGGTCCAGGACGACGTGATCCACCGCGTGACCGCGGACGGCATCAACCTCGGCCTGGCGGTCGATGTAACCCGGAAGGATGGGACTCGCGGCCTCGTGGTGCCGGTCATCAGGCACGCCGAGGAGATGGACTTCGCCGCCTTCCTGGCACGCTACGAGCAGCTGGTGGAGAAGGCCCGCACCAACAGGCTGATGCCTGACGATTTCGCCGGCGCCACCATGTCGCTCACCAATCCCGGCGGCCTCGGCACGGTGGCTTCGGTGCCGCGCCTCATGGCCGGCCAGGGCACCATCCTCGCGGTGGGAGCCATCGGCTACCCGCCAGAGTTCAAATCGGTCCCGGCGGAGCGCGTTCGTGAGCTGGGCATCAGCAAGGTCATGACCATCACCAGCACCTACGATCACCGCGTGATCCAGGGTGCCGAGTCGGGCCAGTTCCTGGGAGTGATCGACTCGCTGCTGCAAGGCGAGAACGAGTTCTATTCCAAGGCTCGCCAGAGTCTCGGGCTCGCGCCCGACCCCTCGTCCACCGCTTCTATCTCTTCTACCTCTTCTACCGTTTCCCCCGGGGTTCTCGCGGAAGCAAGGCATGTCGCTGCCGCCATGGCGCTGGTCAAGGCGTATCGCACGCACGGGCATCTCGCGGCCCATCTCGACCCGCTCGGTTCCGAGCCGGTTGGGGATCCTGCGCTCGATGCGGCGTCGTTGGGTCTGACTCCGGAGATCATGGCCCGCATTCCGGCGTCAGTGCTGCGAGTCAAGGTGCCGGGCGACACCCTGCTGGAGATCCTTCCCCACCTGCAGGCAGCGTATTGCGGGACGATCGCCTACCAGATCGAGCACATCGCCAGCCACGAGCAGCGGGTCTGGCTCAGGGAGCAGATCGAGTCGGGCGCGTTCCAGCAGCCGCTCGAGCCGGGGGAGAAGCTGGCGCTGCTGGACCGGCTCATCGAAGTCGAGGCGTTCGAACGCTTCCTGCACAAGGCCTACCTGGGCCAGAAGCGATTCTCCATCGAGGGGCTCGACACCCTGGTGCCGATGCTCGACCTCGCAATCAATGATGCGGCCAGCCATGGCGCCGCCGAGGTTGTGATCGGCATGGCCCACCGCGGGCGGCTCAACGTGCTGGCACACACGGTCAAGCGTCCTTACGAGACGATCTTCGCCGAGTTCGAGGGTGGCAAGAAGGCGCTGGGCACCGACGACGAAGGCGAGACCGGCACCGGAGACGTCAAGTACCACCATGGCGCCGAGGGCGCCTATCCCACCGCGAGCGGCAGGGCGGTGACCGTCACTCTGCTGCCCAATCCCAGCCACCTCGAGTTCGTCGGCAGCGTCGTGATGGGGCGCACTCGTGCGCGGCAGACCCAGCGCCGGGGCCAGGCCATCCATGTGGACTGGAACGCTGCGGTGCCGATCGTCATTCATGGCGACGCCGCATTCGCGGGGCAGGGCGTGGTTGCCGAGTCGTTCAACCTGGGCAATCTCAAGGGCTACGACGTCGGCGGCACGCTGCACTTCATCGCCAACAACCAGGTGGGCTTCACCACCGATGTCGAGGAAGGCCGCTCGACGCGCTATGCCAGCGACCTCGCCAAGGGCTTCGATGTTCCGATAGTGCATGTGAACAGCGACGACGCGGAGGCCTGTCTCGCCGCGGTGCGGCTGTGCGTGGCGTACCGCCAGCAGTTCGGCGGCGATGCGCTGATCGACCAGGTAGGATATCGCCGGCACGGCCACAACGAGGGCGATGAACCCGCCTACACCCAGCCGCAGATGTACGACCGCATCAAGGAGCTGCCCACCGTGCGGCAGAAGTATGCCGCCGAACTCGTGGCCGCCGGGATCCTGACCGAGGCCGATGCCGAGGCTCGCTATGAAGCCATGTACCAGCGGCTCAGCGACCTGCAGCAGAGCTTCAAGGCACAGGCGGGGTCCCAGCATGCGCCTACTTCGACTACCGAGCGGCGGATCAGCTCCGTGGCCCAGGTGGACACGGCTCTCTCGGCGGAAACACTGACGGCGCTCAACGAGGCGCTGATCACCTGGCCCGAGGGCTTTACGCCCAACGCCAAGCTGGCCAAGCAGCTGGAGCGCCGGCGCGCTGCGTTCGGACCCGAGGGCGGCATCGACTGGGCCCACGCGGAGGCGCTCGCCTTCGCCTCGCTGCTGACCGAAGGGGTGCCGCTCCGGCTCACCGGACAGGACACCGAGCGGGGCACCTTCAGCCAGCGCCACCTGATGATGCACGACGCCGAAACCGGCCGGAACTACGCGCCGATCCAGAACCTCCCCGGGGCGCTGGCTCCGATGGAGCTGCACAACAGCCCGCTCTCGGAGCTGGCCTGCGTCGGCTTCGAATACGGCTACAGCGTCGCAGCGCCGGAGGCCCTGGTATTGTGGGAAGCCCAGTTCGGAGACTTCGTGAACGGCGCCCAGGTCATCATCGACCAGTTCATGGCCGCCGGGCTCAGCAAGTGGGGCCAGACTTCAAGGCTGACGCTGCTCCTGCCGCACGGCTACGAGGGCCAGGGGCCGGAGCATTCCAGCGCCCGCCTGGAGCGGTTCCTCCAGCTGGCAGCGGAGAACAACCTGCGCGTCGCCAATTGCACCACCCCCGCGCAGTATTTCCACCTGCTCAGGCGGCAGGCTCGGCGCGACCGGCTGAGGCCGCTGGTGGTGATGACACCCAAGAGCCTGCTCCGGCTTCCGGCGGCTGCCTCGCACCTGGCTGACTTTACTGATGCGGGCTTCCAGCCGGTCATCGATGACGCATCAGCGGCAGAGCGCGCGGACGCGGTCACCCGCGTGGTGCTCTGCTCAGGCAAGGTGTACTACGACCTGCACGCCGCGGCGGAGAAGATGGATGTGCCGCCCGCAATCGTCCGGGTTGAGCAGCTGTATGCCTTCCCCGGTGAGGAGCTGAAGGAGGTGCTGGACCGTTATCCGGCTGTGAGGGAACTGGTGTGGACCCAGGAGGAGCCCCGCAACATGGGCGCATGGCGTTTCGCCGAACCGCACCTCAGGCAGCTGCTGAGAGAGGGACAGACGTTGAGCTATGTGGGACGTCCGGACCGGGCCAGCCCGGCGGAAGGGTACCCGGCGGCGCACGCGGCGGAGCAGGCGCGGATTGTGGGAGAGGCGCTGGGCGCCTGAGTGGGAAGTGGGAAGTGGGAAGTGGGAAGAGAAAGGTCTGGTAAACGAAGAGCCTCCGGCGGCTTGTCGCCTGGAGGCTGTCCGCAGTTGCCTGTTGCAGCACTTCTCAGATCACGATCTCTCGACTAATGGGCCGGATCCGTTCCGCGAGCGACGGGTCGAAGCTTCGCGCAATGATCACGTCTTCACATGTCCTCAAGACCGATCGACCTGCTGCGTCCACCTCCCATTCCTTGGGCGGAGGGAAGGCGTCAGTGGCGCTCGACATCGGCGAGTGACTGACAGCCGCGAAGTCTCCATCCGCGGCCTCGAACAGCACGAGTGCCGCCGCATCGCATGCCGTGACGAAACACCCATCATCGGCCGAGCAGGACTTCCCTCCTGTGCCTGGCGTCCCCTTGTTGCACCCGCATCCAGCATCACCGCAGAAGCACTTCCACTCACATTTCGAGGGTCCAAGAGAAGAGTAGTCCTGCGCCGACAGCGAAGAGGGCAGACATAGCGCTGCGACGAGCGCGAATAGGGCTTGAACTTTCATAATCGCACCTCCATGGTCTGCTGGGAATGACGACAACGCCGCATGCTTACCTCATACCGCGAACTTCGTAGACAACAACCTCCGGATAATCGAGGGTCCGTGCCGCTAACAGCACACCGTCCCTGTACCGAAGCAGATTGGTTGGTCCCTTGAGTTCAGTCCTGCGAAGCAAAACGCACTCCGAGGACACGAGGTCAACGATCCTCCGGTCGCGAACTGGATCGAGGATCACGTTTATGAACGTAGAATCATTCAACGCCACGATGCGTGACGAATGCACATACTTCTTCCAGGCGAGAGATTGTCCACGCCGGTTGTCGCTGACCACTTCCGACGGCTGCGTAGTCCAACGCGAATCACCTATGCACCGCCTGAGTGCTTTTCCATCAAGGGCGAACTGCCAGATTTCGTACGGGCTCTTGCGCGAGAACACGATGCGACTGCCAGTCACATCCGCCGTCCCTCCCAGCAGGCTGGCTTCAAAGCCCGCCAGTCCTTCAGGTGAGGCCCGTGGACCAAATGCGACTTTCTGGCCACCCGCGCGTCCCAGCACCCGGAGCGTCAAGCCATCGCCGGCGGCGTACGCGCTGGCGAGCAAGGAACCGTTGGGAAGCACTTTCAGGGAGTTAAGCAGCCAGGCAGGAGAGACGGCGAACGATCGGGCGAACTCCAGCTGTGGTGTGAACACCAATATCCGAGACTGCTGGCTATCCCAGACGAACAAGCTATCGGATGGGCCAACTTCGAGCCGCCACGGTGCTTGGAACTCGCCCGGACCGGCGCCTTGCCGTCCCAAGCGCACAATGAATTCACCAGTTGTGTCGAACACTAGAACCGTGTGCTGAAGGTCATCAGCGACAAAAATCCGGCCTCTGCCATCCTGTGCTACGTCCATGATGCGACCGAACGCATCGTGTTCGCCGTCGAGGCTACCGATGGTCAACCGCTCCGTGAGCACAAGCTTTGCTGACGGCTCATCTGGCACTTCGAGTGGTGTACCCGGGATTGATTGGGCAGGTAGGGCGTGTGTGCAAACTGCAACGAGGAACGCGGCAAAACTAAGAGCGATGGCACGTCTGATACACATACCTCAAACCCCTTCTCTCCCTGACCGTTTCTAGTGTATCGCCAAACTGATGGAGCTGTCAAGACGGGAAACCACGGACCTATGCCGCGTTCTGGATCTCAAACGAAGAGCCTCCGGCGGTTTGTCGCCTGGAGGCTCGTTCCTTCCCACTTCCCACTTGCTGGCGGTGCTCAGGCCTCTTTTGCTAGTAGCGGCCGCTCCGACGCCTGCCGGGCCAGCTGCTTGAGCGGCTCCGAGAGGTGATCGCCGTAGTGGAGCAGGAACACTCCACGCGCCCGGCGCTGCATCAGGAATGACACCAGCGGCTGGTCGGCCTTGGCCGCGTTGCATTCGCGGCACGCGAGCACCAGGTTGTCCGCACGGTCATAGGCCGTCTGGCCTCGGCGGGGACGAACGTGGTCCAGCGTGATGATGTCGGAAGGGGTTTCGGTGCCACAGTAGGCGCAGATTGAGCCGTGCCGCTCAAGGAGCCAGTCACGGTGCGACTGCATGCTGCGGCCGGGGGACCTGCGAAATCCGTGTGAGGGAAGTTCGTTCGATTGTTTTCGGTTGCGACGTGCCACAAAGTTTCCAAATTGAGTTCAACTCAGGGGGTCCGGACCATCCGGCCCCGGGAACACCCGCCAAATATAGCAAATCCGGTGCCGAAATGACAAATCTGCGCCTTTCCGAGATGCCCTGAGCGCTTTGCCCGCTCGCGCCGAGCCGCCGAGCCGCCTATCCGTCTATCCGCCCATCCGTCTATCTTCTATCAGTACCCCCGCCGAGGAGCATTCTCCTGAATCCGCCGACCAAGACCGCCAGGAAGTCCAGCACCACCGCCGCGGATCCGAGCCGCGCGCTGGCCTGGAAGAGCATCAACACCATTCGCGCGCTGGCCATGGATGCGGTGGAGGCCGCCAAGTCCGGCCACCCCGGCACCCCGATGGCGCTGGCGCCGGCGGCATACGTCCTCTGGCGCGACTTCCTGCGCCACAACC
>CAMLHP010000037.1 GCA_946479805.1 uncultured Gemmatimonadota bacterium
GACGATGACGAACCGCCGAGCCGTCGAGCCGTCGAGCCGTCGAGCCGTCGAGCCGCCTACTTCAGGTGCCTCAGCGCTGCGGTATGCGCGACCCGCCGCACCACCAGGTAGATGATGACCACTCCGATTCCCGCCCAGAGGCGGGCTGTCGGCGTGGGAGGCAGGCGAACCGCCACGTAGAATGCGCACAGGGCGGACACCGCGAGGGAGATGCGCCGAGCCCACTGACTTGCACGCCGGGCCCGGATCCGCTGGCAATCCTTGCAGTACTCGCCGAACGCCAGCCCCGCGACGAACGTCCCGCAGCGGGCGCAGGGGACCTCAGCGAAGCCGGGCGACAACCGCATCGCCGAACTCGCGGGTCGAGGCGCTGCCGCCAAGATCGCGGGTGCGCACGCCGTCTGTCACTATCGCCTGCTCCACCGCCGCGCGAAGCCGCATGCCCTGGCCCGGTTCGCCCAGGTGGTCCAGCATCATGGCGGCGGCCAGCATCAGGGCGGAGGGATTGGCGACCCCCTTGCCGGCGATGTCGGGCGCACTGCCATGCACCGCCTCGAAGATCGCTGCCTTGGTGCCGATGTTGGCGCCGGGCGCCAGCCCCAGCCCGCCCGTCAGTCCCGAGATCTCGTCGCTCAGGATGTCGCCGAACATGTTGGTGGTCACGATCACGTCGAACTGCTCGGGCTTGAGCACCAGCTGCATGGCGCAGTTGTCGATGATCAGGTCGTTGGCCTCGATCCGGCCGGCGTACTCCGCCGCCACCTGGTGGTGCACTTCGAGGAACAGCCCGCTCACCATCTTGAGGATGTTGGCCTTGTGGACCGTGGTCACCTTCTTCCGGCCATGCTTCACAGCGTAGTCGAAAGCGTAGCGAATGATCCTCTCGCTGCCGGCCCGCGTCACGATCGCCAGCGACTCCGCCACCGCCCGCGGGTCGTCGCCCACCGGTACGAAGTGCTCCACCCCGACGTAGAGCCCCTCGAGGTTCTCCCGCACCAGGACGATGTCGATGTCCTCGTAGCGGCCGCCCGGCACGATGGTGCGCGAGGGACGTACGTTGGCGTAGAGCTGAAACTCCTTCCGAAGCGCGACGTTCACTGAGCGATAGCCACCGCCCACCGGCGTGGTGAGCGGCCCCTTGAGCGCGACACCCGACTGGCGAATGCTCTCCACCGTCGCGTCTGGCAGTGGGTCGCCTGCGGCATCGACTGCGGCCATGCCGCCCAGCTGGCGGTCCCACGCAAAGGAGAGTCCGGTCGCTTCCAGCGCCCGGACCGTCGCGTCGGTGATCTCGGGACCGATCCCGTCACCGGGAATCAACGTGATTTCGTAGGTCATCCACCCATCCGTCTGTCCGCCTGTCCGCCTGTCAGTCTACCAGTCCATCCGTCTGTCCGTCTGTCCGTCTGCCTTCACGGGAACAGGGTCCCTGCTGCCTGCTTGAACGCCTCGTCAGGGCTGGATCCGGTGCCGGTCGCTCGCGAGCGCCAGACCACCGTGCCGCGCCGGGCGTCCACCAGCGCCATCGAGAGAGCCGCCTGCAACTGGCCGGTCGAGTCCGCGCCGAAGGCCACCGCAGCCGGCACCAACACCAGCCGGCCGTTGGTCATGGCTGTGAGTTTCCGGAGACTGGCATTGAGCTGGCCCGGCACCTGGTCAATCCCCTCGGACCGCAGCACCGACTGCCCCATCCGGTCGGGGTCGGTCAGCATCCCCGGCGCCCGTCGGTACAGCCGCCGGAGCGCCGGCGGCAGCACCCAGTTCACCTCCGGGGCCCGCCGCGCCAGCGCCTCGGCCAGCAGCGAATCCGCCCGGTAGAGCGACGGTCCCAGTTCGGCCCACGGCAGGAAGGTCGAGTCGGCCTCGATGCTCGGGTCCGCCACTACGAAGGTCACTGGCAGCACAGCAACCTCCTGCCCCGCCATCGACTCGGTATTGAGGAGATGGTTGTCGTACTTGCCCTGGGCCAGGACGGGAGAGGCAGCTCCAAGCAGGAGGGCTGTCACTATCGGAAGGGATCTCATGCGGCACAATCTAACAGGGAGGGTGGTACGTCGATGACTGGCGCGGCGTGGCCCCTGTCGCTCACGAAGGGGCGACCGCGGTGGAGCTATTCCAGCGACAGCCCCCCGTCAACGACAATAGTCTGCCCGGTAATGTGCCGAGCCGAGTCGGAACAGAGGAAAGTGACGACTCTTGCTACATCTTCGGGCTCCGCCAGCCGCCCCAGCACCGAGTGCTTGCGGGCCCGCTCCACCACCTCCGCCGGCAGCATCGACATCCGCTCGGTGCGGATGAACCCGGGCGCCACCGCATTCACGTTGACGTTCGACGGCCCCAGCTCCACCGCTGCCGCGCGGGTGAGGCCTTCGACGGCCGCCTTGCTGGCGGCGTAATTGGTGACACCGAACGCGGGCCGGGCCGCCTGGTGGGCGGAGATGTTCACCACCCGTCCATAGCGCTGGGACCGGAAATGGGGCGAGATCGCGCGGATGCAGTTGAAGGCGCCGGTGACGTTGGTCTCCATCACTTCGCGCCACGCGTGGTCCGACAGCCGCCAGAGAGCGCCGTCGTTGGCCACTCCTGCGTTGTTCACCAGGAAATGCACCGCGCCCAGGCGGCGCTTGGCTTCGGAGAGGAACGTCTCGATGGCCTCGCGGTCCCGCACATCACACCGCTGCGCCAGTACCTTCACGCCCATGGCCCCGCACGCGGTCTCGGCCAGGAGCGCCTGCTCGGTGACGTCCCGGCCGGGGAGGTTCACATAGCAGAAGGCCACGTTGCAGCCCAGCCGGGCGAACTCGAGGCAGATCGACCGCCCCAGCCCCGTCGCGCCGCCGGTGACCACCGCAGTCTTGCCCCGGAACCCGGGCGCAATTGCCACCGCCTGCGCCTCCGGCTCGGCTACCGCCGTTCCGGACAACTCGGCGGCATCTCCCTCCCAGTCGGGCACCTGGCCCCGTCGTCCGAATGGCATCGCGGGAATGTACGCCGGAAAGCGGAAGGCAGCAAAAGGGCGACGTTTGGACGTGACGGCAAAAGACAGGGACCGAAGCGAACTTCGGCCCCTTTCCTTCCCGGGTCTGAAACTAGCCTGGCGTGACGCGCAGAGTGGGGTCGTGCCGACCCGCGAATTGCGACACGATGCCCACAGAGGCCACAAATCTCGGATCAGCGCGAAACTGCACCGCGACATTTCCGCGGCAATCCAGGAGCTGGTACATCCCCCGTTCTTCGTTGAACACGATTGAAGAAGCCTCACCCAGTCGTTCCGCGATGCCACGCAACCCCTTCGCATCGCCGTTAGCCAGGAGGCGGATCTCTTCAAAATCGGCCATCGATAGGCCGCAGTTGTAATGCCAGGCCGAGCACGAGCCTTCTTGCCAGTTGCCGTGGCAGGAATTGAAGGCCGCGCGCACCGCCTTGTGCGCGGCTCTCCGAGAGAACTCCGCCAGTGAAGGCAAGCAGAAGCACCAGGCAAAACGTCCTCATGACTTGACTCCTTTCATGGGTTGGTCAAGAGCATCGCCAGGCGACCTTGCCAGGATCGATGCAGGTCAGTTGACCACAACCTGCGCTACTTCGACCGCCATTCCCCCCGCGACTGTTTCGCGCACTAGCACGACTCGGTCCGGCGGCTGAAGGCCGACAGCATAGCCGGGCAGCAGCAACTCCGCAGCAACTGCATTGCTGGTCAAGTCCGCCAGCAGCAAGCGCGATTCCCACCGCTCCGCCAATGACTCTGCGTCGATCGGGCGCCCCTCCACACGCGGCCCCTCCGTGATCGCGCCAGCTGCTGGTGTTGCGCGTCGCTTTCTGGCGAGGACGAGGACACGATTGCCTCCGATATCGAGTAGGCCGTCCAATCGCGCCTCATACCGCCCACCAGCAGCCGGGGTATCAGGCTCGTCAAACCAGTCAACACTGAGTGTGTGGACCTCAGTCGGAGAGTCGTCCAGGTAATGCCGCTCCAGAGTTGGCGCGAGCCGGTGGGCGAGCCATAACCCGCCACCTTGCGCCTTCTGGACAACGCGGTGGGTCAGCAACCCTGGCATGGCCCCATCGGGCACCGATTCACCCCCCAGGCTCCTGAGTATGTTGCCAACTGAGTCACTGATGTGGACCGGCAACCCGAACCTGGCGGTAGTAGTGATGATCGACGAGTGCGCGAAACGGCCTCCGCCAAGCATCACAGGAGGGCCACCAATGGTGAACTCCATCGGAACGGTATAAAGGAGAGTGAGCGAATCACGATCCAGCACGGTGAGGCGGCGTAAGGCAAGGTCAAATATCCAAACCGCGCCTGCAGAATCCGTCACAACGGGGCCGATGCGCCGGTACTCGCCGGGACCGTCGCCGGCGCCTCCAACCACGCGAAGAAACTTGCCTGCGGAGTCGTACTCCAAAAGTCGCGACTCGTCCGCCGTAGGCCCTACAAGCCAGCGTCCGGTTCGTTCCTCAACGACATTGGGAGAGAAGAAGAGGTCCAGCGAGTCGGAAGGTGGGTGAAACTCCACAAGCTCCGCCAGCTGGAGCGTAGCGCCTGAAGGGTTTCGGCCTGCGTCGCAGGCAATGGCTAACAACAGCGCGCAAGAATATCGGAACCGAAGGAGAGACATTCGTGCTCCAGGGGTGAGCTCGATGTCACACCATTGCCCCCCCCGCATTTGTCAAGACCTGACTTTCACGTCCCACACAGGGGCTCCCCTACCTCGAACTCAAGCACTGGCTATCAGCCGCGCTACTGCCTCGCTACTCGAGCCTCGCGACTCCCATGAGCACCGCCTCCTGTGCCCGCTTCAGCCGCTCCGCCGAAGCCCTGCCATCAGCAGGATTATCGGTGTTCCACAGCCCGATCGCCGCCACCCGCCGCTCCGGATCCAGGTACAGCAGCGACCGATAGCCGCCCTGGTCTCCAGTGTGCCCCACCAGCTTCCTGCCCTCCCTCTCGAACACGAACAGCCCCAACCCCATCGAGTTCCGCGGGTCGCTGTCGTAGCTCCCTGTCCCGGTCGGCACGACAGTAGCCCACATCTCCTCCAGCGTCGCCCGCGTGAGCACGCCATCGTTGGGCGCGCTGCCGGTGAGGAACGCAGCGTACTTCACCAGGTCGCCTATCGGCGCGTTCCACCCGCTGTTGGGCACCGTCACCCCCGGGTCGAACTCCCGCCCATTGGCTTGGACCGCAGGTCTGCTGGCCGCCGAGCCGCCGAGCCGCCGAGCCGCCGTGTCGTTCACCACCGAATACCCGCTCCCACGATGCTCCCTCAGATACCACGGTGTCGCCCGGAAATAGCTGTGGCCCATCCCCAGCGGCTGGAAGATGTTCTTGTGGACGTACTCCTCCCACGGATCGCCCGTCACCCGCTCGATCACTTTGGCCAGGTAGATGTACGCTGGGTTGGAATACGAGTACCGCTCGCCCGGGTGCAGCACCAGCCGGGTGTAGGGGAACATCGCCACCAGCTGGCTCCACTGGGTCGGCTCGAACGGCTCCCAGTCGGCGCCGCTCCCGAAGGGCCAGGTCCCGTTCCGGAATCCGCCGGTATGGGAGAGCAGCATTTGGATGGTGATCCGTTCGATGGCGCCGCTGTCAGCGTGGATGGCTCGGAGCTCGGGCACCCAGCGCACCACCGGGTCGCCGAGCGACACCAGCCCATGATCCCGAAGCTGCATCACGCTGATCGCCGTCAGCGTCTTGGTTATCGAGGCCCAGTGATGGATGGTCTCGGCCGCCTCCTTCTGACCCCGCTCCCGGTCGGCGAATCCCTCGTACCGCTCGGCCACGACCTTCCCATCGCGCACCAGCACCAGCGCCGAGCCCACGACGCTATCAGCCCTGGCCTCCGAGAAGAACGCGTCAGCCCCCGCGCGCCACGCCGCCCCCTGCGCGGCGATCACCGATGGCCAAACCAGCAGAAGCACAAACATGACTCGACTCATCGCTCTATCTCCAGAAGAAAACTGCAACCGCAGATTTCGCAGATTTCACCGATTGATCATGCCTCTCGATCCGTCCCGTGCGCCCACAAAGATCAACGAGGTGTTTGTGGGTGCGCCGGCGAGGCTGGACGCGCCGAGCAATCTGCGCAATCTGCGAAATCTGCGGTTGCAGTTGCAGTTGCATTTGCTGTTGTCGCAGCTGTCGTCGCTCAAGATTTGCTGAACACCGCAACCCAGCCAACCGTCAGCAGCGCCAGCAGCACTGCCGACACCACGAACGCGACAGTCGCGCCCCGCGCGTCCATCAGCACCCCGAACCCCAGCGCTGCCGGCAGCGAGGCGAGCCCCACCAGCCCGTGGAACGACCCGAACCCCCGCCCCCTCCGGCCAGGATCCAGCTGCGCCACCAGCGACCGCTCGGCAGGCTCGGCCACCGCCGCCACCAGCCCGAAAAGGAGCAGCAGCCCCACCGCCACCGGCGCGCTCTTGAACAGCCCGAACCCCGCCATCAGCGCCGCCGCCATCAGCCCGGCCACCGCTATCAGCTGCCTCGGCCCCACCTCGTCGCTCCATCCTCCCGCCGGATAGCTGGCCGCGCTCCGCACCACGTGCAGCCCTGCCCAGGCCAGTGGCACCAGCGCCACCGACAGCCCCACCTGCTGAAGCCTGAGAAGGATCAGCGTCTCCGGCATCCGCAGCGCACTGAACAGCGCCAGCGCGACCATCGGCCGGTACGCAGGCCTGCTCGACGCGGCAGGGTTCGAGGACTCGGCGGGGACAGCTTCGCGACTGGTCTGTGCCCGCGCCCCGGTTCCCCTGAGCGCCACCAGCAGCACGACGATCGCGATCAGCCCTGGCAGCAGGCTCCAGCGGATGACCGCTGGCACCTCCGCTCCCTGCGCCAGCAGCAGCCACGCGACCACCGAGCCCAGCACCGCGCCGAAGTGGTCCGCCGCGCGGTGCAACCCGAACGAGCGCCCCTCCCCTCCCGGTGGCGTTACATCGGCAATCAGCGCGTCGCGCGGCGCGGTGCGAAGCCCCTTGCCCACCCGGTCTATCACCCGGAACCCTACCACCTGCCACGCCGCCGATGCGATCGACACCAGCGGACGTACCAGCACTGCCGTGCCGTAGCCCGCCAGGATCAGGGGCTTCCTCAGCCCTGGCCGGTCCGACAGCCGGCCGCTCACCCACTTGAGCACCGCCGAGGTGAACTCCGCTGCGCCGTCGAGCAGCCCCAGCATCGCCGCGTTCCCGCCGATGCGGGTCACGAACGCCGGCAGCAGCGGATAGACCATCTCGCTCGCCACGTCGTTGAACAGCGACACCGCCGCGAGGCCCTTGACCGGCTTGGGTACCGGTTGAGTCATCGTCTCCCTCAGAACTGAAACCGCAGATTTCGCAGATTTCACAGATTGCTAGGCGCGCCGAGCTCGGCCGGAGCACCCACAAACACCGCGTTGATTCTTGCAGGCGCACGGGACGCATCTAGATGCACGATCAATCTGTGAAATCTGCGAAATCTGCGGTTGCAGTTGCGGTTGCAGTTGCGGCTGCAGTTGGCGCCTATATTCCGCCATGGCCTCCGCCCCCAATTTCCGCGAATCCAACCTCTGGTCCACCCCCATCCGTGACCTCGGCCTCACCATCAAGGGCACCCGACTGGAGCCCCTGGTGGGCCAGGTCATGGACGAACTCCGCGGCACCGGCATCCTCTACCTCACTCCCCGGTTCTACCTCTCCACCGAGTGGGGCGTGCCCTTCGAGACCATCGCCGTCGCCATTCCGTTCTACCTCGCCAGTACCGAGCTCGCAGAAGTCCACCGCGAGCGCGCCATGCTGATAGAGGGCTTCGACCGCCGGGAGATCCTGAGCTACCTCCGCCACGAGCTGGGCCACGCGGTCAACTATGCCTGGCAGCTCTACGACCGGGAGGACTGGGTCAAGCTGTTCGGCTCGATCACCCAGCCTTACGAGGACGACTACACCCCCGAGCCCTTCAGCCGGCGCCATGTGCGGCACCTTCCCGGCTGGTACGCCCAGAAACACCCGGATGAGGACTGGTCCGAGACCTTCGCCGTCTGGCTCACGCCCGGCAGCAACTGGCGCAGCGAGTACGCCGGCTGGCCGGTGGCGCTCGCCAAGCTGCAGTACTGCGACCGGCTCATGCGCGAGCTCGGCGCCACGGTGCCGCCGGTCACGGATGACGACCTCGATGAGGACGTGGCCGACCTGGATTATTCACTGGAGGAATTCTACTCGGAAGACGACTACCTGGGCGTCGACATACCGCCAGGTCTGGAAGGTGCGTTGCGCGCCATCTTCAGCGAACTGGGCCGCCGCACCGGGCAGGAACCTCCCCGCCCAGCGGCCGACCTCATGCGCCAACTCGAGCGCGGGCTCATGGCCAATGTGTTCCGCTGGACCGGCCACTTCCCCGAGCGCACCCAGCTGCTGCTGCGCCACCTCGAGGAACGGGCCCAGGCGCTCGGCCTGGGTTACGACCCGGCCCGCGAGGAGTCGGCCCGGCTGGCCATCACCACATTCGTCACCGCACTCGCGATGAACCACATCCACCGCGGCAGCTACCTCCCGTAGCGCCGCTCTGCCGCCGCCAGGATCTTTTCGATCAGAGCGGGGTACTCGATCCCCGCCGCCTTCGCAGCCATCGCCAGCTCGGATTCCTCTTCCAGGTAGCAGCTCGCATTCACCTCGAGCACGTAGATCTCGCCTGTCTCGGTAAGCCTCAGGTCCACCCGGCCGTAGTCGCGCACCCGAAGCGCGCGATAGGCGTCGATCGACACCTTCTGCAGCTTGGCGCGCAGCTCGTCAGGAATGTCGGCGATGACCGAACGGGTGCCCTTGTACTCCTTGCTGGCCTCGTTCCACTTGGCCCGGCTGTCGAGGATCCTGGGCTGACCATCGGGAAATCCGGTGAAGTCCACCTCCACCGGCGGCAGCGCCTGCGGCTTCACGTTGCCCACGATGCCCACGAAGAACTCGCGCCCCTCGATGAACTCCTCGGCCAGGGCGGCGTCCTCGAGGTCGCGGTGAATCTTGTCCACCTGCTTCATGAGCGCGCCGGTGTCGTGCACCAGCGACTTGGCGCCGATGCCGATGGAAGAGTCGGCCCGAAGCGGCTTGACGAACAGCGGCATCTTGAGGTTGCCGCCGGTCTCGAAGTCCGCTGCCCGCGAAAACACCGCGAACCGGGGATAGAGGATCCCCTCGAACTCCAGCAGCTTCTTGCTGAGCCCCTTGTCCTGGCTCAGGTAGAGCTCGCCCGGCCCGCCGCCGGTGTAGCGGTAACCCTGCGACTCGAGTATCGCGGCCACCAGCATGTCCCCCATCACGCTGTCGCCGAAGGTCTCCGCCATGTTGAAGACCATGTCGGGTTTCCGGCGCGACAGCCCCTCCAGCATCTTAGCGACGTCGCTGTAGATGGCCAGCACCGACACCGAGTGCCCCAGCTTCTTGAGGGCACGCGACACCTGCCCCACCACGACGTCGAGATCCTCGTCCTTGGGGTCGGGTGCCTCGACGGCGGTCAGGACCGTGATCTTCATTCGTCGAGGCCCATTCCCCAGCGGGCCAGCGCAACCGGCAGCCCGCCATACGAAAGCAGCTCGGAGTGAAACTCGGCCAGGGGCGTGTCGTCACCCTCGCGCGCGCGCCACGCGTCCCGCAGCGCGAGAATCTCCCGCCGCCCCACGGCGTACGAGAGCGCGTAGGTTGGCATGGCGCAATAGCGGCGCACCTCGGCCTCGGCGTCGCGCCGCTCCATCGGCATCGCCGCGAGCAGGCGGTCCACCGCCTCCGACGGCGGCATCCCCCGGGTGTGAAGTCCCACGTCCAGCACCACGCGCGCGGCCCTCCATTGCAGGCTGACCAGTTGCATCAGGCGGGATTCGGCGGTGTTGAAGAATCCGAGTTCCGCCATCAGCGTCTCGGCGTACAGCCCCCATCCTTCCACCATGACGGGTGTGCTGATACGCCGGCGGACTTCAGAAGGCAATCGCTGTGCCAGAGAGCGCTGCAGATGGTGCCCGGGCAGGGCCTCATGAACCGCAATGATGGGAACCTGATGGGCAAGGCCGCCCCGCCCGGTTACCAGGAGCCTGCCGTCGCCACCCAGCTCCACCGGCGGCCGCATGTATGCTGCGAACGGCACCAGAGACGCGAGGAATGGCGGGGTCGCCTCCACCACCAGCGGAACGTCGGTGGATGGCGTCAGCTGATGTTCCTCGAGGAACTGCCGGGCGCGCTCGACTTCGGCGCTGTACACAGGGAGCAGCTCCATGCCGCCTGCGTCGTGGCGGAGACGGTCCACCACGTCGCGCCAGTGTCGGTGGGAGTCGAGCACCCGCGCCGCGCTGGCCACCTCCAGTTCGATCTCCTCCAGCAGCCGGAGCCCGTAACGCCAGACCTCCGGCGCGCCGCCTCGAAGCGCGTGCTCATGATGCAACCGGCGCCCGAACTGGTCCTCTCCCACCGCATGGGCCAGCGGGTCCTGGCTCGGGGCAATGTCGCTGCCCAGCGCCTTGCCGAACCTGGTAAGCGCCTCGAGCGTTTCGCGAGCCGCCGATTCCATCTGCTCGGCCATGCCTGGCGCCGCCGCCGCAAAATGCGCGGACGCCCGCGCGACCAGCTCCCCTCCGCCTCCCAGCGAGGCAAGGGCCGCGTCCACGAAGATGATCGGTGGCGTGCTGATGGTGGCGCGGGCGTCGTCCAGAAATCCGGGTGCTGCCTTGAGCCGCTCCAGTGCCGCTGGCGCAAGCTCCGCTGGCGCCTGGCGGCGCACCATCAGCGAATGGAGACTGGTGAACAGATGGTTGAGCCAGAACCCTGGTTGCCGCCGGTGCGGCTCCTCATGCTCGAATCGGAACAGCAGCACCCGCACTTCATCCAGCAGCGCGGTCCGGTCGATCTCCCCGGCCAGGTCGTCCGGTTCCAGTTCCTCTATGGCGCCCGCGAGTGACCGGAACGCCGCGAGGTGCGCCCGCATGGCATCGGCGCCGAAGCTGCCGAGACTGCTGTCAAATGCTGCCGCGCCGGCCTGGCTCGCGGAAGCTGGATCGAAGTGATATGCGAGATCGCTGTAGGAAAGGCAGAGGTCATCGACCCGGGTCATGGGTCAGCCCTGCCGCAGTTCCGAGTGGTCGCCCAGGGTTGCCGAACCGCGAAAGCCGTCGACAGTGACGTCGGTGCCCAGCATGGAACGAGTGAGCGTCGAGTTGCTGATGCGGCCGTTGGTGCCCACCAGCGTGTGCGACAGTACGCTGTCGGCGACCCTGGTGCCTTCCTCCAGCGTCACGTTGGGCCCGATGGTGCTGCGCTCGACGGTCACGTTGTCCTCGATCAGCACCGGATCCACGATGGTGACGCCGGGAAAGTCGCGGCGCCGCGCGTGGCCCTTGGACAGCAGCGTCTGGTTGGTCTCCAGCAGGGTGTCGAGCTTGCCGGCATCGTACCACCCGCCCACCTCGGCGGTGAGGATGCGGCGGCCGTGCTCGATCATGTGCTGGAATGCATCGGTGAGATAATACTCGCCCTTGTTGGGCGCCGTGGCCAGTACGTGATCGATCCCGGCCCAGAGCGCGTCCACGTCCCTGATGTAGTAAAGCCCTATGTTGGCCAGCTTCGACACCGGTTCGGTGGGCTTCTCGACGATGCGGGTCATGAAGCCCTTGTCATCGGTGACCACCACTCCGAAGCGCTGGTAGTCTTCCACTTCCTTGGCCCAGATGATTCCGTCGGCGTCAGTGCGGTTGATTAGCGTGAGGTCGGCCTCGAACACCGTGTCCACGAACACGATCAGCATCGGGCCGTGGATGTGGGGCCGGGCGAGGTTGACCGCGCCGGCGGTGCCGTCCTGCACCTTCTGCTCGATGAACCGCGAGGGCCAGCGATACCGCTTCCGGGCGTAATCCTCGACCTGCTCCTTCAGGTGACCGGTGATGAAGATCAGTTCCTCGACATCGAGCCCTTCCAGCCGGTCCATGACCCAGTCCATCACCGGCCGCCCCGCCACCTTGAGCATCGGCTTGGGGGTGCGGTGGGTGTGGGGCCGGAGCCTGGTGCCCTTGCCTGCCAGGGGGATGACTACCTGCATCTCAGTTCCTTCCGTAGCGGTCTTCCAGCCGCACCAGGTCGTCGAGTTCGGGGGTCGAGGCCTCCAGCACGTCGCTGTCCACCACCGCCTCTATCTGGTGCACCAGCTTCGGCGGGATGTGGGCGCTCTCTCCGGCGCGGAAGGGGCGCGAGCGGATCTCGTCGCCCTCCCGCGTTCGGAGGATAAGCTCGCCCGACAGGACGTGCATGGTCTCGTCCTTGAAATTGTGGTACTGAAGGCTCAGGATGTGACCCGCCTTCACATGCAGGATCTTCCCCACGTACCGGTCGGACCGGGCCCAGACCAGTTCATGTCCCCACGGTTTTTCCACCTTGTACGGCACGTCCGGCATCAGGCCTCCGCCATGGTCAGATCGAAAGAAGATGGCGACGTCACGCAGGCCCGCACGCATACGCCGCAGCCCACACAGCCTTCCGCCCGGATGACCGGGTGGCCCTCCGTATCCATCGCCAGCGCCTTCTCGCCCACCGGGCACGCACCGGCGCAAACACTGCACGCCAGTCCCTGGAAGGTGATGCACCGCTCGGCGTGAAGCCGCAGCTCCCCCAGGCGGTACCCTTCCCAGCCATTCTCCGGCACCAGCAGCGCGCCGCTGGGGCATACCGCCGCGCAGGGCATGTCGGGACACACCGTGCACGGCTGGATCGATGGGTCGAGGTACGGCGTCCCCGCCGCCAGGCCGCCATCCGGCCGCACCGTGAGAATCGCCTTCGGCGGACAGACCTCGGCGCACTTCCCGCAGCGAGTGCACGCGGCGAGGAAGCCGATCTCCGGCAGCGCACCCGGCGGCCGGAAGTATCGCTTCGACACCAGCCGAGCCTCGGCGTCGCTCACCAGGTGCTTCACCCAGCGGTCCAGCCCCGAGCGAAACATCGACCTGCGGTCAGCCGGGTTTGTTGTCATCTGGCTTCAAGTCGCAAGTCGCAAGTCTCAAGTCGCGCCACTCGTGACTCGTGACTCGTGACTCGTGACTCACAGCGAAGGCTGGAAACCAAACACCCACCGGAATGCAAACGGATCATCCGGGTCCGGATCAGCCGCCAGCTCCGGCCGCTCCACCCAGAGCGGGAAGTCGATCCTGGTGACGAACCTCGTGTTCCCGATCCGGTGCGCCATGCTGATCCCGATGCCGGCGTCGGCAGTCACGTTCACGTCACTGTCGATTGTCATGAGGTCGCCATTGCCTGCCAGCACGTCGCCGAACAGCGTGATCCCCACCCTGTTGAACAGCCCCGCCCGGGGGCGCGACAGCACCGTCTGGTCCAGCTCGAGGTTGAGCGCCGCGAGCGTGGGTGCCGAGAGGAAGGGCGAGAGCCCCCTCGCATTGCCGTCACCCGGGGCGTGGTAGTGGACGTCCTCCCGCCGGAAGAGCGCCCCGCGCGAGCGCGTGAACGGATTCCAGATCTGGTCGTAGGGACCGGCCCCGCCGAAGAACATCTGGCGCTGCCAGATGCCGAAACCTTCGGCCACCAGGACGCCGCCAAACAGCCGGCTGCCGAACGTGAGCGAACGGGTCAGCGGCCGCTTCGCCGTCAGCTCAGCCGTGAACCGCCCGTAGGGAGCCAGATTGTACGACGGCGCTCGGGCCGCCATGCCTCCAACGGAGGCCAGTGACCAGCCGGGGTGCTGCCGTAGGACTGTCCCGCTTGTCCGGAGGCAGCACCCCGGTTGGTTGCTGGCCGAGAAGACGATCGACGGCTCGTGATAATACGCTGCGCCACCAGCTGCACTCGCTGTGGCGCTCAGCGACCACTGGCCGCTCCGCGTGGAAACCCCCGAGTGATACTCGGCCTCGATTGTACCGCCGTCCTCGTAACCCACTCCCTGGGTGTAGGCGTCGTCCACCACACCGACCCACTGAAATCCCAGGCCCCGCCGGAATGTGGTCGGCGATCCCAGGCCGGGCGTGCTGGCCCAGTCGGCACCCAGCCGGGCGCCGGCCCGCCCTTCCATGTAGAAGCCCTCGCCCGATGCCTCGAACCCGGGCGAGCGGAGCCACACCGGATTGCTGCCGCGCACAGCGAAGTTGAAGTCCCGCTCGTCGGCGAGATCGCCGTTGAGCCCACCGGTGGCGTAGTTGAGCCAGAGCTCCTTGCGCTCGAACATGCTCAGGTAGTTTGAGCGGGAGCGAAGCCCGAGCGTCAGCCCGCCGACGTCGTTGTACCAGGCGGTGGGAGCGAGTCCGAGCGCCAGCCGGTCGCGGTGCGACTGCTCCGTGAAGTAGAGATCCGGGTGCACGTCCACCGGTCCTGGGTGCCCGGTGAGGACCTTCGCCAGGCTCAGCCCGAACTGGTAGCGGTTGTTGAGCATGTTCCAGTCGTGGGTCCGCACCCTGGGGTCGAGCACCACCTCGCCCGGCTTGAACGCAGTAGGAAACTCCACCCACTCCTTCTCTGCAAGGCCATCGATGCGGACCACAGCCGTGTCGCCACCACCGATCACCGCGACGTCGACCGGGATCCGGCCGTCCTCGTGGCGCTCCACCAGCACCCGTGTGATCCATCCGCCACCGGCCTGCTGCTCGCGCTTCGCCTCGGCCACGCTGTAGTCGTACAGCGGAATCGCGTGGAGGAACTGCCCGAAGAAAGTGGACAGGTCCATGCCCGAGACTTCCTCCGCCACCGCGCGGAACGCCGCCTCATTCACGTGCCGCAGCTTCCACCTGTCGTAGTAGGTCCGGAGGATGCGCCGCATCACCTCATCGCCCACGATGTAGCGCAGCTGGTGGTAGAACAGCTCGCCCCGGCTATAGATCGAAACGTTGTAGGATGAGAAGTTGGCGTAGTCCTCGCTCCGGAGGCTCACCGGTTCCGACAACCCCTGGAGGTCGAGCCCCAGGATGAACTGCTCCAGCCCCGGATACTCATCGCTGCCGGAGTAGTGCTCGCCGGCCCACGTGGTCTGGAAGCTGGTGAAGCCCTCGTCGAGGTATCCCTCGCGCCACTCGTTGTTGGCGAGGATACCCATGGTGTAGTTGTGCCCCAGCTCGTGCAGTATCAGCCCCTGGCTGGCCGACCCGTCCATGATCATCATGGGGAACTCGGTGCCGCCGCCCTCGATCCGGTGCACATTGGTCAGCTGGGGCCAGGCGAACTTGCCGTACAGCGAATCGAGCCACCCCAGTGCGATCTCGGTGCGCTCCACGGCCACGCCGCCGCCCCATGACCGCTCGTCGCCCGGCTGGTAGAGCACATGCACCGCCACGTCGCCATAGTGGCCGCCCTCGTACCGATATTCCGGGTTGAGCGACATCGCAAAGTGATGCACGTCCTCGGCGTACCACACGAGGCGCTTCCGCCCGGATTCGGCGCCATCGCAGCCATTGGATAGCCGGGCTGCGGCACTGCCGTAATAGTTGCGCTGGTACTCGATGGTCCGTCCCTGCTGCTGATTGGCCCGCTCCCACCCCGGGTCCCCGCACACCGGCACGCCAGTCGCGCCCATCACCTGATCCTCAGGCACGTCGAGCCGCACCGTGTAGTCGCCGAACTCCCCGTAGAATTCGCCCGCCGGATAGAGCGGCTGCTCGGCCCAGCCATAGGTGTCGTACACCACCACCTTGGGATACCACTGGGCAAAGTCAAAACGCCGGCCCCGCCGACCCTGTCGCCGAGGCGTGGTGGAAGGGCGAGCGTCCCACTCCATCTCCACCTGCATCTCGCCACCCGGTGCCAGTGGCCTCGGCAGCTCGAACCGCACGATGGTGCTGTCCGGCGCGAAGGGATACACCGGCGTCACCGCCTGACCCATGATCCGCACGTTGCGGACATGAT
>CAMLHP010000038.1 GCA_946479805.1 uncultured Gemmatimonadota bacterium
GGCTCGGCGGCTCGGCGGCTCGGCAGCTCGGCGGCTCGGCGGCTCGGCGGCTCGGCGGATCAGGCTGTCGCGACCGGGTCCGACAGTGCCTGACTCACGGCGTCCAGCGCGGCCCGGCCGGTGAAACCTCGGCGCGCGAGATACGCGAGCAGTCGCCGGCGCTGCACTGGACGTTCGAGGTGGGCGACCTGAGGCGCACGCCGCTGAGCCAGCTTGAGCGCCGCCTCTGCCAGGCCCTCGTCGTCGGGCCAGTGAGCTGTTATGGCGGCGGCTGCAATTTCCGCTTCCACGCCCAGCATCCGGAGGTCGCGCTGCAACCGGGCGGGGCCGCGGCCCCGCTCGGAGCGGGTCTCGACATAGTTGGCCGCGAAGGCAGCATCGTCGAGGAGACCCAGGCCGGTGAGCCGGGCGAGGGCGTACTCAACAGAAGCAGGCGGATGCCCCGACCGCACCAGCCGGCGGCCGAGGTCCCTGGTGGCGCGCGGCCGATGCCCCAGTGCGGTGAGCCCCGCGCGATAGGCTGCTTCGTCGTCGGTCAGGCGGCCGAGCTGCACCAGGAGTTCGGGAGTGAGCTCGTCTCCCTGCGACACTCCCAGCTTCGCGACAGCGTCGGCCGCCGCAACCCCGAAGGACCGGCCGTCAATCGCGAGCCGCACCCTGTCTGGATGGCGCGGATCGCGGGTGAGTCCGGTGAGCCGGGGCGCGAGTTCGTCAGTCATTCTCCGCAGCGGCAGCGGCCGGCGCGGTTGCACCATTCTTGATGCCCAGCATTTCCTTGACCTTGCCCTCGACTTCCTCCAGCAGCGCCGGGTTGTCGCGCAGGAACAGCTTGGCGTTCTCGCGGCCCTGGCCAATGCGCTGGTCCCCATAGGAGTACCACGCGCCCGACTTCTGGATGATGCCCGCCTCGGAGGCGAGGTCCACCAGCAGCGCTATGTGGCTGATGCCTTCGTCGAACAGCACGTCGAACTCGGCCTGGCGGAAGGGCGGCGCCACCTTGTTCTTGACCACCTTGACCCGCACGTGATTGCCGATGACGGCTTCGCGCTCCTTGACCGGGCCGATGCGGCGGATGTCGAGCCGGAGCGAAGCGTAGAACTTGAGCGCCTTGCCGCCGGTGGTGGTCTCGGGGTTGCCGAACATGACGCCGATCTTCTCGCGCAGCTGATTGATGAACACCACCGCGCAGTTGGAGCGGTTGATGGCGCCGGCCAGCTTGCGGAGGGCCTGGCTCATGAGCCGAGCCTGAAGACCCATGTGGCTGTCTCCCATCTCGCCTTCGATTTCCGCCTTGGGAACCAGCGCAGCCACCGAGTCAACCACTACCAGGTCGACAGCACCGGACCGGACCAGGATCTCGACGATCTCCAGTGCCTGTTCACCGGTGTCGGGCTGGGAGACCAGCAGGTCCTCGATGTTGACCCCCAGCTTCCGGGCGTACTCGACGTCAAGCGCGTGCTCGGCGTCGACATAGGCTGCGACGCCGCCGGTGCGCTGGACATTGGCCACCAGGTGAAGGCAGAGGGTGGTCTTGCCTGAGGATTCCGGTCCGTAGATCTCGGTGATCCGGCCGCGGGGCACGCCGCCAATGCCGATGGCGGCATCGAGGTTTATGGCGCCGGTGGGGATGGCGCCGATCTTGTCCTGGGGATTCTCGGTGCCGAGCCGCATGATGGAGCCCTTCCCCAGCTGCTTCTCGATCTGGGAGATGGCGAGGGACAGCGCCTTGCGACGATCGGAGGTTACCTGGCTATCGGAGGGCATGGGACGGCCTCGAGTGTGGTTGTGACTGATTTTGCATCACCGAATTACCAGCGCCCAACTTAACACCGAACAAGAGCCGAATCAATAGTCAATTTGTGACCGATTTTGCTCCACTTTGTTAGATCCAGCTTTCGGGGGGCCGGAAGGCGTCCGGAATGTGTTCCAGTTTCCAGCCGGAGCCGGCCCGGCATACATCCATGACGTCGAAACGGTACTCGTCACCTGATCGGCCATGGCGCATGACCCAGACGGTTGCCACCCGCGCGATAATGCGCTGCTTCTGCCAGTGAACTGCCTGGGCCCCGGTGCCGAAGGTGTGGGAGCTCCGGGTTTTCACCTCGATGAAGGCGACGGTGTGATTCCGCCGGGCCACCAGGTCGATGTCGTTGTGACCCAGCTTGAAGCGGTGGGCTTCGATGTGCCAGCCTCCGGCGACGAGCCACTTCATGGCTTCGAGCTCGCCCTCCAGGCCGAACTTGTGGCGGGCATCCTGCCACTCGCTGGTTGGGATGGATGCTCTGCGCATGGGCCACGATACTGCCCGGCCCTCCAGCGCCCAAACCCGGGGAGTGCAAGCCTGCGCAGGAAAGTGCGGTAGGGCGGAAAGGCGGAAAGGCGGTAGGGCGGTAAGGCGGAAAGGCGGTAGGGCGGTAGGGCGGTAGGATGTGTACGGAGTTGCGTTGCAGGCTGCGCGGCCGGATCTCGATTGCGAACACTTACCGCCTTACCGCCCTACCGCCTTACCGCCCGGCGTACTCATCCAGCTGGTCGAACCCGATCAGCACCTCGCGCGGCTTGCTGCCGTCCGGCGGACCCAGGATGCCGGCGAAGTGCAGCTGGTCGATGATTCGCGCCGCGCGACCATAGCCGATTCTCAACCGGCGCTGGAGCAACGAGGTCGAGCCCCCCTGGTTCTGCACGCAGGCCTCCGCCGCCTCGCGGAAGAGCGCATCCCGGTCTCCCTCTGCGCCACCGTCATGTGCACCGCCGCCGTCAGCCTCGGCCTCGCGCTCCTTGACGAACTGGAGGATGTCGGTCTCGGCTGCCTCCGCCGCCGCGCGGCGGGCCGCACGCCGGGCGGAGTACCACTCCATGATGCGCTCGGTCTCGTCGGTGCCGATATACGCCCCCTGCAACCGCTGAGGCTCGTTCTTGCCCGGCGGCAGGAACAGCATGTCGCCATTGCCCAGCAGCGCCTCGGCGCCATTGCCGTCGAGGATGGTGCGGCTATCCACCTTGGACGCGACCTTGAATGCCATCCGACTGGGGAAGTTGGCCTTGATGAGGCCGGTGATGACGTTCACGCTGGGACGCTGGGTGGCCAGGATCAGGTGGATCCCGATGGCGCGCGCCTTCTGCGCCAGCATCGCCAACGGAGTCTCGACCTCCGCCTGCACCGTCATCATCAGGTCGGCCAGTTCGTCCACAACCAGCACGATGTATGGCAAGTTGCCTTCGGTGTACTGCTCCGGCGTCTCGGGTTCGGGCGGGGTGTCCGGCTCTTCCGCCGAGATGGTCGTCAGCGTGAGCGCGGGCCGGGGCGGATTCCTGAGCGGCTTGCCTTCGGCCACCTTCCGGTTGAAATCGCCGACATTGCGGGCGCCGTTGGCCTGAAGCAGTTCGTAGCGGCGGTTCATCTCGTACACCGCCCACTTGAGCACGCTCGCAGCATCGTGGTTGTTGGTGACCACCTTGTGCCGGAGGTGCGGCAGCGCATTGTAGACCGACAGCTCCACCATCTTGGGATCGATCATCAGCATCCGCAGCTCGCGCGGCGGATAGCGGTAGATCAGGCTGGTGATGATGGTGTTGATCGCGACCGACTTGCCCGAGCCGGTGGCGCCGGCGATCAGCAGGTGCGGCATCTTGCTCAGGTCGGCGATGACTGCGCGGCCCTCGAGATCCCGCCCCAGCGCCACCGGCAGAGTTCCCCTGCCCCGCTCCCATTCGCCGCTCTCCAGCAGCTCGCGAAGCGTGACAATTCGCGCGGTCGGATTGGGCACCTCGACCCCAACCGCTCCCCTGCCGGGGATAGGCGCCACCCGAATGGAGGTGGCGCGCATGGTGATCGCGAGGTCGTCCGCCAGCGAGATGATGCGGCCGGCCTTTACCCCTGGCGCCGGCACGACCTCGAACTGGGTCACCACCGGCCCGGTGGTGCGCCCGGCTATGGTGCCTTCCACCTTGAACGTCCGGAGGGTGTCGAGCAGCAGCTGGCCCAAGCGGTCGAGTTGGGCTTCACCGGCGTCGACATCGCGTCGGGGCGGCTCCTCCAGCAGCGTTATCGGCGGAAGCCCGGCCTCTTCGTCGGCGAGAAGCCGGGGCTTCCTCCGCTCCGGCTCCTTCTGGCTGCCCTTGCCCTTGAGCAGCGACAGCCTCGACGCAGCAGCCGCCGGCTCCGGAGCGGGCGCTACGGCCGGCTCGGCTGCGGCATCATCCGCCGCCGCAGCCCGGCGGCGCCTCGGTCGCTCGGGCCTGGCATCGGCGTCGGGGCGCCACGGTTCGTCAGGAGCTTCCTCGCGACGCTCGAGCCGCTGGAAGGGATGCCAGCCAAAGGTGAAGATGGTGAGCGCGGACAGCGCCAGGGCGCCGACCAGGAATGCACCTATGGAGCCGACCAGGCTCCGTATGGCTATTGCGAGGAATCCGGGCACCACCCCGGTCGCGCGCGCCGCCAGGGTCCGGTCCGCCACCGCAGGAAGCAGGTCCACCCGTTCGACGCCGCTCAGCACCGCCACGAAGAAGGGCGCCAGCAGCGCCAGGCCTCCCATGAGGATGGCCGCATGCTTCATGTCGAGCCGGGGAATTCGGTCGAAGCCCGCGAGACCCAGGCCCAGGCCCAGGAGCGGCAGTCCCACGGCCCCCGCACCCAGCAAGTGCCAGAGGCCGTGGCCCAGGGTCCGGCCCACCGGTCCGGTGAGCGGAATAGGCAGCAGGGCAAGACCGGCGAAGATGCCGGCCAGAAGCGCCGCAATGGCGCCGATGCGACGGCGCTCGCTCATATGACCTGCGATGTCATGCCGGGGGTTGCAGCAGGTGCGACTCGCGTTCCAGGAAGCGGGTGTCCACCTTGCCGGCCTCGAAGTCGGGATGCCGGATGACGCGCGCGAGGAAGCCTATCGTGGTGGTCACGCCTTCCACGATGAAGCTGTCCAGCGCCTGGCCCATGCGGGTCAGCGCCTCACGGCGGTCGTTGCCGTGGACGATCACCTTGGCCAGAAGCGAGTCGTAGTAGGGCGGCACGTTGTACCCGGCGTACACGTGGCTGTCCACCCTGACGCCGGGCCCGCCGGGTGGATGGTACGCGGTGATGGTGCCGGGGCTGGGCTGGAAGTTCCGGTAGGGGTCCTCGGCGTTGATGCGGCACTCGATGGCGTGACCTCGAAGCCGCCTGCCGTCGCCCAGGAAGCTCACGGGTTCGCCCGAGGCGACGCGGATCTGCTCCTTCACCAGGTCGAAGCTGGTGACCATCTCGGTGACCGGATGCTCCACCTGGATCCGGGTGTTCATTTCCATGAAGTAGAACCTGCCATCAGCATCGAGCAGGAATTCGACCGTCCCTGCACCGACGTACCCGATGCGCGCCGACAGCGCCACCGCGGCGTCGCCCATTGCGGCACGGAGATCGGGCGTAAGGGCCGGACTGGGGCTCTCCTCGATCAGCTTCTGGTGGCGCCGCTGCACCGAGCAGTCGCGCTCGCCCAGGTGAACCACCTTGCCGTGGCTGTCGCCCATGACCTGGATCTCGACGTGGCGTGGATGCTCGAGGTACTTCTCGACGTACACCGCGCCGTTGCCGAAGGCGGACAGCGCCTCGTTCTGGGCCAGGTTGAACAGCTGGACGAACTGATCTGCGCTGCGGCAGATTCGCATTCCCTTGCCGCCACCGCCCGCGGTGGCCTTGATGATGACGGGAAAGCCGATCTCCTCGGCGAAGGCCATCGCTTCGTCGGCGCTCTCGATGGTCCCGGGCGATCCCGGCACGGTTGGCACGCCCGCCTCGGCAGCCAGGCGGCGGGCGGTGGCCTTGTCGCCCATTGAGCGGATCTGGTCGGCGGTGGGCCCGATGAACGCGATGTTGGACGCCTTGCAGGTGTCGGCGAACTCGGCGTTCTCGGCCAGGAAGCCGTAGCCCGGATGGATCGCGTCCGCTCCGGTGATCTCGGCAGCGGCAATGATGTGCGGTATGCGGAGGTAGGACAGCCGGCTGGGCGGAGGGCCGATGCACACGTCGTCGTCGGCGAACCGGACGTGCAGCGACTCGCGATCGGCCTCGCTGTACACCGCGACGGTCTCGATGCCCAGCTCGCGGCAGGCCCGGATCACCCGCAGCGCGATCTCACCCCGGTTGGCTATCAGCACCTTCCTGAACATGCGGCGTCAGCCGGTCCGTTCATGCGAGCCCTGCTCGCCGGTGACATCCGAGAAGGTGCGGTCCGACGACGAGTCTATGCCCGAGGCCCGGAGGGCGAACTCGCTGGGATTGGTGGAGAAGAAGAGCGCGTCCTCATAGGTCACGACGCCCTCCTTGTACCACTTCATCAGTGACTGGTCAAAAGACTGCATGCCGTACGAAACGTGGCCCTCCGCGATGAGGTCGGGAATGTTGAGTGCCTTCTCGATATCGCGGATGTTATCGGCAACCGCTGCCGAGTTGATAAGCACTTCGCAGGCCGGCACCCGGCCCCTGCCGTCCGACCGCGGCACCAGCCGGAGGCATACCACCGCCTGCAGTGCCGTGGCGAGGAGCGAGCGGATCTCCTGGTGCTGGTGCGGCGGGTAGAACGAAATGACCCGGTTGATGGTCTGGGTCGCGTCGGTGGTGTGGAGCGTGGAAAATACCAGGTGCCCGGTATCAGCGGCCTTGAGCGCCGTGTCGAGCGTCTCCATGTCGCGGATCTCGCCGATGAGGATCACGTCGGGATCCTGCCGCAGGACGTGACGCAGGGCCGACGGGAACGAGAGCGTGTCGGTGCCCACCTCGCGCTGTGAGATGTTGGCCTGCTGGTCGCGGTGAAGGAACTCGATCGGGTCCTCGATGGTGATGATGTTGACCCGGCGATTGATGTTGATGTGGTTGATCAGCGCGGCGAGCGCGGTGCTCTTGCCCGAGCCGGTGATGCCGGTGACCAGCACCAGACCGCGGGGCTTGTCGGCGATGCTCTCGAGCACCACCGGCAGGTTGAGCTCGGTAACGGTCTTCACCTCGTACGGAATGGCCCGGAAGGCGAAGGCCAGCGTGCCCCGCTGCTGGTAGATGTTGGTCCGGAAACGGCCCACACCGGGCACGCCGATGGCGAAGTCGGCTTCCTTGCGCTCTGCGAACTCCTTGACCTGGCGGGGCGTCATGATCTGCTCGGCCAGGGTCTTCAGGTCCTCCGGCTTGAGCGGCGCCATGTCGAGGGCGTTGAGCGTTCCATTGAGGCGCACGGTGGGGGCGCGACCCACCTTGAGCAGCAGGTCCGACCCGTTCCTCTGGACCAGGTAGGAAATGGCCTGCTTGAAGTTGAACGCGGCGCCGGCAGCTGGTTCAGCCATTGGGATCGATCCGGAAGAGTACCTGGCCAAACTCGACAGGTAGCGTATCCTCGACGTTAACTTCCCGTACCACGCCCGCGATGTCGGCTTCGATCTCGTTCATGATCTTCATGGCCTCGATGATGCACACCGTCTGTCCGGGTGTCACCCGGCTGCCGACCTTGACGTAGGGCTCGGCACCCGGTTCCGGCGCCCGGTAGAACGTTCCCACCATGGGCGAGGTGATTTCCTTGAGGTTTGAAGCCGCCGATGCGGCCGGGGCCGCGGCGGGCGAAGGAGAGGCCGATTGGGTCTGCGGCGGGGCGGCCGAAGCCTGGAATGGCTGCGCGATGGTCACGCCCGCCTGGTTGGTGCGAGAGATCACTATGCCGGTGCCGAAGAATCCCTTCACCTCGATCGAACCGATCTCGGGCGATTCGCGCAGCAGGTCGGCGAGCCGCTTCACGTCCTTCAGCTCGACGGACTTGATGCCCGGCATGTTGGAGAGCAGCTTGGCCAGCTGCTGCATTTCATCGGGTTTCATGGATCGGTCGCACCCTCGTTGCTGTGTGTGCGCGTCCCCGCCGCGGGCGTTGCCGCCGGGGTCCACCGGGTCAGACGAGTTCTACGAGTTCGGTCCGCTGGTCGGAGAGACAGACAGGGCCATCCGGGCCGAGATGCACGTCGTCCTCCAGACGGACGCCTCCCCACCCCGGAAGATAGATTCCCGGTTCGACTGTCACCACCGCCCCAGCGGGAAGCGGCGAATCGGCAGTCGGAGCCAGCCGGGGGGCCTCGTGCACCTCGAGCCCCAGCCCGTGGCCCAGAGAATGGCCGAACGCCTCCCCCAGGCCATGCCCGGCGATGACATCGCGGGCCAGCGCATCGGCCTCGCGGCCAGTCATCCCCGCGCGAATATTGTCGATGGCACGGGCCTGCGCCCGTCGCACCGTCTCGTAGACGTCGCGTTGCCGGGGTTCCGCCCTCCTGCCCACCACTATCGTTCGTGTCAGGTCGGCGCAGTATCCGTCCACCTGGGCGCCGAAGTCAAGCAAGAGCCAGTCACCCGGGGCAATCTCCCGCTCGGTCGAGCGGGCGTGGGGCAAGGCCGAGCGGGGCCCCGAGGCGACGATGGTCGGGAACGGGTGCCATTCACTGCCACGCTGCCGGAGTGCTGCTTCCAGCCGGGCGCCGACATCGAGTTCCCGGTCGCCCGGATGGACCGTTGGCAACACAGCGGCCAGCGCGCCCTGCGCCACTTCGATGGCCCGGACGATGGCAGCCACCTCGTCCCGTGACTTGCTGGCCCTCAATCCCTCCACCACATCCTCGACCGGCTCGATCGAAAACCTGCCCAGCTCGGCCAGCCTCCTGGCGTCCTTGAGTGACAGGTGAGCGCCCTCGACGCCCAGTCGTGCGATCGACGCGGCGGCCAGCTCGCTGCCGAGGCGCTCCCAGACGCTGGTGCGCTCGATGAGCGTGCGCGCAGCGTCGCCCACTTCCATCGGCGCCTGGCTGGCGTAGCGAAAGTCGGTGACCAGCACAGCGTCATCCGGAGCGAGCAGCAGCATCCCGGCGCTGCCACTGAAGCCCGACAGGTAGCGGATGTTGGGAGCCGAGGTGACCAGCAGGGCATCGAGCTCCCGTTCCCGCAGGGCTGCACGCACCGCACCCTGCCGCGCCTGATACTGCTCAGCCACCACGCAGGTGCTCCGCCAGCCCTGCCACCGCCACCTCGTATCCCCGGGCGCCGAGCCCTGCGATCACGGCGACGGCAAGGTCCGCCAGCAGCGAGTGGCGACGAACTTCATCCCGTGCAAAGATGTTCGACAGGTGCACTTCGATGAATGGCACCTGGACAGCAAGCACCGCGTCACGCAGCGCCAGGCTGGTGTGGCTGTAAGCGGCGGCGTTGATCACGGCGCCATCGGCGCTGCCCGCCAGCTGCTGGACAGCGTCCACAAGATCACCTTCGGAATTGCTCTGGAACCAGGACAGCTCGGCGCCGGCGCGCTCGGCCGCCGCTCGCACCCGCGCCTCAAGTTCGGCGAAGGTCAGGCTGCCGTAGATGGCGGGCTCGCGGGTGCCCAGCAGGTTCAGGTTGGGGCCGTTCAGGACGGCGATACGCATCAGCGCTTCAGATTCTGCAACCAGGAGTGGAACTGGTCGAGATCCTCGTCGTCGCGCGAGGGAGTGCGGCTGGACGCGGGTGCCGGAGTGCCGGTGTTCCCGAAGAAGGCATCGAATGAAACGCCTGATGCCGCGCTTTCTTCGGCTGCAGGCACCGCCGGCGGAATAGGCGAGGTGTCGTCGCCAAACACATCGCTCAGTGAAAGGTGGTCCTCGGCCGGCCTGGTGGGCGAACCTTCGCCCGAGCTCCCGGGCGCGGCCAGGCTTTCAGCCTGGGCGCTTTCAGCCGGCCAGTTCCCCGCCGCTCCCGCCGGACGCGCGCGGAGCAGCGTGCGCAGCAGCGCACCCACCGAGCGCGTTGGGTCGGCGGCCGTCAGTTGCTCCAGCGGCGGCCGAGTGGAGTCGTCGTCGGCAGCCTCGGTTTCCAACTCGTCCACCTTCTCCCTGAGCCGCAGGTCCTCCGGGTGCCGCTGGTAAAGCAGCCGATACACCGCCAGCGCCTCGGCGCGGTGGCCCTGGCGCCGGTACAGCTCCGCCATGGACTCGGTAACCACCAGCTCCGGCTCGGGCGGTGAATAGAGTTCGTCCTGCTCTGCGGTGGCGGGCTTGGCCAGGAACCCCGGTCGCGGAGCGTCCGCTTCCTCCTCGGTGAATTCGTCGTCAACCGGTGGCTCATCGGAGACGTCATGCTCATCGGCCAAGTCCATCGGGTCCGGAATATCGGGAACTTCCGCGTCAGCAGGCGCCAGTGCATCGGCACCGAATGAGGTGGCCACGGTCTCGAGTTGCGAAGTCTCGGCCGCAGCGATGTCGGGATTGCTGTCCCACGCATCGTGCTCCTCGTCGCTCACCGACGACATCAGTGACTCGGCGTCGCTCGCCACCTGGAACTCGTTGGCTTCCGACGCGGTGAGTTCCAGCTCCTCCGACTTGATTATTCCTGCCAGGCCCTCTTGTCCCTCCGAGACTTCGCCCCGCTCAACCGCGGACTCGCTGTCGCTCCGGGCATTGGCGGCAACTTCGTCATCGGTACCAGCATCGCTGGATGCTTCGGACATGACGGGATCGAAATCGTCCACGTCCTCCTCGTCCATGCTGACTGTGCCTGGCGTCAGGTCGGAGAGCGGCTTGACTCCCTGGCTGTGCTCATCGAAGTCCTGTCCCACAAGTCCCGACATTGCGGTGGCATCCGCACTGGCATCGGAGATGTCCGGCACGTCGTCAACTTCGAGACCACCAACCGCCTCGATGTCGTCCGGCACGTCGAGGTGGTCCTGCAGAACGATGGACGGGTCGACTTCGATGTCTGCGTCAGCTTCGGGCGCATCACCCATCCATTCGACACCGCTAACGGTGGTGAACCCATCCTCCAGCACCGGGGCACTGTCGTCCACCTCGGCCTCGCCCCTGGCAACGGCAGGCTCCTGCCCATCGTCCATCGACCGAAAGGCGCCGTCTTCAACCGTTGGCTCCCCGGCCTCGGCGGCCTCGGCCCCGTCGGCGGCGGCGGCGCTGGCCGGTTCATCCATGCCGGCGATGTCTTCCCCGGTTGAGCCGGCGGCGGGGAGTTCGTCTCCCTCAGCGATCCTGGTTTCCAGGCGAGCGAGATGGAAGCGGGCGTCGTCGTTGCTGCGGTCAACCTCGAGCAGGGCGCCCAGGTGCGTCGCGGCATCGGCCAGCTTGCCCCCACGCTCGCTGATCTCGGCCAGAGCCTTGAGAGCGATGACGTTCTCGCTGTCCAGCTTCAGGACATGCCGGAAGGCGAGCTCAGCCTGGCCGTCGTCGCCCAGGTCGAGGTGACACCGGCCCAGCACGATACTCGCGGGGATGTAATCCGGCCGCTGCGCCATGCCTTCGGACAGGATTTCGAGCGCACGGGTGGTGTCCTTCATCTTGCGGTAGGCTTCCGCCAGCGGCGCAAACGTGAATCCCTGGCGGTTTTCCCTCCAGAGACGTTCGAGCTTGGCGATCTCGCTGGTGGACATTCCGTACCCGTCGGGGCCGAGGTGGAGCTGCGGAGCGGGGGTCGTAAGTCGTTGCAGGGCTTCACGACACGTTAGTGAGGGAGCGCGCGGGTGTCAACTGTGCGGGGCAGCTCCCTCGCTTCACTTTTGCCGGGCCGGGGCTTATTCTTCGCTCTCTTTTTCCGCCTCGATCTGGAGCAGTCGCCGTCCCATGATCCAGCTCTTCCGCAGCCGCGTCGCCAAGCAGGTAGCGGTGATCGTCTTCGCCGCCCTGATGGTCATCTTCCTACTCACCAGCGTGGACCTGAGCGCCTTCTTCGGCAGCGGCTCGGTCGGCACGATCAACGGGCGCAAGGTTGACGCGAGGAGCTACGAGGCCCTGGTCTCGCAGCAGACCCAGGCGGCGCAACAGAACTCGCCCACCCCGCTGTCGCTGGAGGACGTGGCAGCCATCCGCGACCAGGTCTGGGACCAGCTGGTCCAGCAGTCGGTGCTGGAGCAGGAATACCGCCGCTACGGGCTGACGGCAACCGACGCCGAAGTCGCCGCGGTGCTGCAACAGAACCCGCCGCAGGAGGTGGTGGCTTCTCCCGAATTCCAGACCGAAGGCCAGTTCGACCTCGCCAAGTACCAGCGATGGCTGACCGCGCCCACGTCGGCACCATACGTCGAGGCGCTGGCGGGCCAGATCCGCGAGCAGATTCGCCGCAACAAGCTGCTGACCCTTGTCACGGCCGACGTCTATGTGCCGGACCCGGCGCTGTGGGAGCGGTACCGCGACCAGAACGAGACTGTCCGTGCCACGCTGACTGCCATCGTGCCGCGCAATGTCGTGCCCGACTCGGCGGTCACATTCACGCCGGCAGAGGTCGAGGCCTACTTCCGGGAGCACCCTGAAGAGTTCGCCAGGGAACGGGTGGCGTTTCTCAGCGCGGTGAGCATTCCCAGGGTCATCAGCTCGGAAGACTCGGCCGCGGTGCGGCAGCGCGCCGAGGAGGCCCGGCAGGAGATCGCCAGCGGGGTGCCGTTCGAGGAGGTTGCCCGCCGAGAGTCCGCCGACCCGGTGTCGGCAGAGCGAGGCGGCGACCTGGGCCAGTGGGTCAAGGGAATGTTCGACCCGGCGTTCGACAGCGTGGCATTCCGGATTCCGCTGAACACGGTTTCGGAGCCGGTCCTGTCGTCGTTCGGATATCACCTGATCGAAGTCACCGAGCGCCGCGCGGACACCGCCAGCGGCAGGCACATACTGTTTCCCATCGAGCTCTCAGGCGACCGGCGCGACGCGCTCGACCGACGGCTCGACACGCTGGACCGGGTGGCCGCGGGCCAGGTGAACCCGGAGGCGTTCGACAGCGTGGCGGCCCTGCTGGGCCTCGAGGTGGTCCAGGCCGAACCGTTGCAGCACGGCGGACGGGCGCTGGTAGGCAACCAACTGGTGCCGGACGCTGGCGTCTGGGCCTTCACGTCCGAGGTTGGCGAGATCAGCGACGTCATTGAGACGCCCGATGCGTTCTACCTCTTCCGGCTCGACAGTTTGCATGACCAGCGCACGCCGACGCTGGCGCAGGTGCGAAGCGCAGTCGAGTCCGCGGTGCGCGAGGAGAAACGGTTCGAGGTGGCGCAGGAAATCGCGCAGAACTACCTGCGGCGGGTGGATGAGGGCAGCACGCCTGCCCAGGCAGCAAGCGCGCTGGGCATCGCCAACACCACCGTTGGGCCCTTCGCTCGGGTCAGTCCTCCACTGGACATCCCCGAAGTGGTTGGAGCCGCGTTCGGAGTGCCCGTAGGCCAGCGAAGTGACGTGATTACCACAGACGAGGGCCTGTACGTCATCGGTGTGCTGGAGCGGAATCCTGCTGATTCCGCGCAATTCGTGCAGCAGATGGAGGATCTCCGCGCCCGCGCCGTGATGGAAGTGCGCCAGGCCCGGGTCCGGAACTTCCTCTCCAGCCTGGGCAAGCGGGCCGACGTCGAGGATCGGCGCGAGGAATTCATGCGGCGCCAGTCTCAGCTGAGCGCTCAAGCTCTCGGGACCTGACCTGCCGAAATGAGAAAAGGGGCGCCCTCCTGGTGGAGGGCGCCCCTTTGGTTTCCCGGATGCGTAGCCGCGGCAGCTACTGCGACAGCCGCTTGGGCTCGCCTCCGGACTGGGGAGTGGTGCCGGGCGCGTCCATGCGCCTCGGCGGCAGGCTCGCCGTGCGGTCCGGGTCGTCGTGCATGATGGCGTCCTGGGTGTCCTTGAGGCTGTTCTTGAACTCCCGGATGCCCTTGCCGATCGACGCACCCACCTCCGGCAGCCGCTTGGCGCCGAACAGCAGGAGGACGACAATCGCGATCCCGATGATCTCCCACATGCCGATGTTGCCCACAATGCCTCCTAGAAGAGGGAGCGCGCGATCAGGTACGCAATCAGCACCCCGAGAAGGCTGAGCACCGACACATGCAGCCCGATGGGCCCCAACGTGAAGTCTAGCACGAGGAGGTTGGCAGATACAGGGCCGAACGTGGGGGTCACCGCCCAGGTGAGTATCTCCTTGGGCGCACCCTCGGGCAGCCATCGCTCAAGGAACCCCGCCAGGAATCCCCCCAGAACGAACCCCGTGAGCAGCACCCCAAGGTAGAACGCCGGACGCCTCGGTCCCGTCGCCATCAGCTCCTCCGCTCCAGCACGTACGCCACGCTGGCCCTGAGCGCGTCGCGCGCCGGGGACGGCGCAAGGTGGTCGAGTTCTTCCTCCGCCCGCTGGGCCCATGCCTGGGCCCGGGTACGGGCGTATTCCAGGCCCCCAGCCTCGGTGACCAGCGCGATCACCCGCGCGATCTGGGCATCGTCCGGTGTCTCGGTGGCCATCAGCTGACTGACCTCACGGCGCCCCGACTCCGGCATCCTCGGCAGCGCCGCAATGAGCGGCAGCGTGACCTTGTGCTCCCTCAGGTCCAGTCCGGTGGGCTTGCCGGTGGTGGCGGCATCCTCGGTGTAGTCGAGCAGGTCGTCCACTATCTGGAAGATCATTCCCAGTGCATCGCCGAACCGCGCCAGGGCAGAGCGCTGATCCGGCGGCGCACCCAGCCCACCCACTTCGCACGCACCGGAGATGAGCGATGCGGTCTTGGCCCGGATCAGCAGGTCGTAAGCCGCCTCGTCGAAGGCCAGCCGGTCGTGTGAAAGGAGCTGGCGCATCTCTCCCACGGTCATCTCGTTGGTGACCCGCCCCAGCACCCTCAGCGGCTCGAGATCGTCCAGCCGCACCAGCTCGATCACCGCCCGGGAGTAGAGGTAGTCTCCCATGATCACGCTGACCTGGTGGCTGAACATCGAGTTGATGGTGGGCATGCCGCGGCGAAGCACCGAGTGGTCCACCGAATCGTCATGGACCAGCGTGGCGAGATGGATAAGCTCGACCACCGCCGCGAGCGTTATGGCGCGCCGGTCGGGACCTCCCGTTGCCTCGTCCGAGAGCAGCAGCAGCGTCGGCCGGAACAGCTTTCCCTGCATCCGGAAGAGGTGCGAATTGACCTCGGAGATGTAGGAGAAATCGGCAGCCACGATCCGGCGCAGTTCCTCCTGCACCGCGGCCAGTCGCGCGCGGAGCGGGTCCTGCAGCTCGGCAAGAGTCGCGGGAATGGTGGAACCCGATGTCATGCCGACTGCCCCGCAGACAGCTTGTGGATCCGGTCGCTCAGGTCCATGAACCTGATGTCGACGGCGAGTGCGCGCTCGTACGCCGACCGCGCGTCGGCGATCTTGCGCTGCGCTTCGCAGGCCCGGCCCAGCCAGTAGAGGAGGCCGATCTTTTCGTCGTCCCCGCCCTCCAGCGCCTCGACCGCCCGATGCAGGATGGTCTCGGCAATCGCGTACTGCTGCTTCTCGAAGAATGTCACTCCCAGAGCTTCCGAAGTGCGAAGCCGCCCGTTTGGAGCGCGCAGCGCCTTCTGGAACTCGGCGATGGCCTCATCCAGGAGCCCCATCTCCTTGAACGCAACGCCAAGGTCGTAGTGGGCCTCATAGTCCTCGGAGCCGAGATTGGCCTCGATCCCCTTCTTGAACTGGGCCAGGGTCTCGAGAAAATCCTTCTGCTCGTCGCCGGTCG
>CAMLHP010000039.1 GCA_946479805.1 uncultured Gemmatimonadota bacterium
TCATGGTGCAGGGCTGGTATCAGGGCGGCGTCAACGTCATCGACTTCACCGACCCCGACCACCCGTTCGAGATCGCCTTCTTCGATCGTGGACCAGTCGACGCTCCACCCCAGGACACTACCGCTGTACAGGGCAGGGGACGAGGCACCATCGGGGGTTCGTGGGGGGCGTACTGGTACAACGGCCGGATCTACTCGTCCGAGATGGCGCGCGGACTCGATGTCCTCGAGCTGCTGCCGAGCAATTACCTCTCGGCCAATGAGATAGCGGCTGCCCAGCTGGTGCAGATGGAGGAGTTCAATCCCCAGAGCCAGCCCCGGGTGGAGTGGCCGGCGGCGTTCCCGGTGGTGCGCTCGTACCTGGACCAGCTGGTGAGGGGTGAGGGACTGGCCACCGCACGCACCGACGCCATCGCCAAGGCACTCGATGCCGCGGAGGGCCAGTCAGGTGCCGCCAGGGCGGCTTCGCTCAACACACTGGCCTCGGCGGTGGACCGCGAGGCCGCAGGCGCAAAGGATCGCGCCCGGGTCGAGGCCATGGCAAAGGCCATCCGGGACCTGGGGGCGGCCTCGCGCTGAGGCCGGGAGCGCAGCCGGTTGAAGTTGAGGGCACAGGTCGCTAAACTTCAGGACTGTACTCACTTGGCGCATACATGTTCTATCTGGTCCTGACGCTGCTCATTCTCGACGCGATTCTCCTCGCCACCGTGATCCTGCTACAGGCAGGGCAGGGTGGCGGGCTCGCGTCGCTGGGCGGCGGAACCACCGACACGGTGATGGGTGGACGGCAGGCGGTGACGCTGCTTACCCGCGCAACCTGGTGGTGCGGCGGAATCTTCCTCGGTCTCGCGCTCATGCTGTCGGTGATGTCCGCCAACCGCAACACGGTATTCGAGAGCAACATCCAGGAGCAGATCCGGCAGCAGTCGGCACCCGCGCCGGAAAGTGCCCAGCCGGGCGCGCCCTCCGCGCTGCCCATCGAGGGCCTGACACCAGCGGCCCCGGTCACCGACAGCGCGGGCGGTGGCACGCAGTGATCGACCGGCCTGATTCGACGGAGCGGGGCATCGGCATCGCCGATCGCCCCGCTTTTGTTCTGCTGGAGGACGGGGAGTGGTTTGCCGGCACCATGGCCGCGGAACTCGAGCCCGCCTTCGGCGAAGTGGTCTTTACCACCAACCTCACCGGGTATCAGGAGACCTTCACCGACCCCAGCTACCTGGGCCAGATAGTCGTAATGACCGCGCCCATGATCGGCAACTACGGCGTCACCGACCAGGACATGGAGTCCGCCAGGTCCCAGGTGAGCGGCGTAGTGGTGCGGGAGCTGAGCCGGGTCCACTCCAACTGGCGGGCATCCAGCGGGCTGGAGCAGTGGCTGGGCGGCCACGGCGTTCCGCTGATTCAGGGGGTGGACACCCGCCGGCTCACCCGCCACATCCGGGACAAGGGCGCGATGCGGGGAGTGATCGCCCTGGGCGAGTCTCCTTCCGAGGAACTGCTGTCGAAGCTGAAGGCCCAGCCCGGGATGAGCGGCCAGGACCTGGCCAGCCGGGCTACGGTATCCGCCAGCTACACCGAGGGGGCCGGCCCCCATGTGGTCGCCTACGATTTCGGGATGAAGCGGAACATCGTCAAGATGCTTGTCGCGGCCGGGTTCAAGGTGACCGTCGTACCTTCACAAACTACTGCAGCTGAGGCCCGTAAATTGATGCCTGATGGGCTGTTCCTGAGCAACGGTCCAGGGGATCCTGCGGCTGTATCGTACGCGCTGCCAGAAATTCGGGCGCTGGCCGATGCCGGGGTTCCGACCTTTGGCATCTGTCTGGGCCACCAGTTGCTGGGGCTGGCCTACGGGGGTGAGACGACCAAGATGCCTTACGGCCACCGGGGCGGGAATCACCCGGTCAAGGCCCTGGCCAGCGGTGATGTGCTCATAACCACCCAGAACCACGGATTTGCGGTGCTGGGTGACGAGTCCGGAGTTCGGGGCGCGCCCGATCTCGAGGTGACCCACCTTAACCTCAATGATGGCACCGTCGAAGGACTCCGGCACCGCTCGCTTCCGGTTTTTGCCGTTCAGTACCATCCGGAAGCCGCTCCTGGTCCACACGACGCGTGGCCCCACTTTGACGAGTTTCGGGCCGCGGTGACCCGGCGGAGCAGCCAAAAGCTTCCAAGCTCTTGACAGACAACGGTTAAGCTCGTACTATCGGCCCTGGATGCGCCTCCTCTCGCGAGGCGTTCTTCTTGGTAAAAACCCTCGGTGGGGGACCGATGACCAAGGCCGATCTCGTTGAAACGGTGACGGCGTCGATCGCGCGTACCGCCGGCCCGATGATCTCGAAGAAGGACTGCGCTCGAGTCGTCGATGCCTTCCTGGATGCGGTGAAGGACGCGCTCAAGGAGCAGCAGAACATCGAGATCCGCGGTTTCGGGACGTTCAAGATCAGGAAGCGCAAGACCCGCATGGCGCGGAATCCGCGAACCGGAGAGCCGGTGGAAGTGGCAGCGCGCCCGGTGCCGGTGTTCAAGCCCAGCAAGGAGTTGCGAGCGCTGGTGGCAGATGAAGAGGTTCCGCCGTCGTCAGACGATTCGGACGACAGCTACGACAGCTGAAAGTTCCCCAAGCTGCTCAGCGGGGCCACATGCACATGTGGCCCCGCTTCGTTTAAGATTCCCGCATGCCACTCACCCTCCGGGTTCACCTCTTCGGCAGGTACGCCGAACTCCTCGGCAGTGAAGAACTTGCGCTGTCGCTGCCGGAAGGCGGCACAGTCTCCGACGCCATCGAACAGCTGCGGCAAAGGCCTGGCGGACAGCAGCTGCCGAGCCGGCTGTTCGCTGCCGTGAACACGGAGCAGGTTCCCGGCTCACGGCCGCTCCGGGACGGCGATGAGCTCGCGCTGCTTCCCCCGCTGGCGGGGGGCTGATGCTCCTCCTCACGCGACACCCCATCGACATTGCCGACATAACCCGGTCGGTGACCCAGCCGGAGTTCGGCGGAATTGCCACGTTCACCGGCATCGTCCGCAACGAGCATCGTGGCCGGGACGTGCTTCGGCTGGAATACACTGCCTATCCCGCCATGGCGGAGCGCCTCGGGGAGGACATCATCCGCGAAGGGCAGCACCGCTTCGGCGTGCGGCTCGCCATCCGCCACCGGGTGGGGGTGCTGGAAGTGGGCGACATCGCAGTTTTTGTGGCGGCCGCAGCACCTCACCGCGAGGAGGCGTTCGCCGCCTGCCGCTGGGCCATCGACGAGGTCAAGCGTCGGGTGCCGATCTGGAAGCGCGAGCATTACGCCGACGGCACGTTTGCCTGGGTCGATCCCACCGTCGAAGCCGGTATCGTCGCTTCGGAAGCCCCACAGGTGTCCGATGCCAGTGCGTGACGTCTTCGGCCGCCCGCTCGGCAGCCTTCGGCTGAGCGTGACCGACCGCTGCAACCTCCGCTGCAGTTACTGCATGCCGGAGGAGAGCTACACGTGGCTCCCCCGCGAGTCGCTGCTCTCCTTCGAGGAGCTCAGCCGGCTGGCCGCGGTCTTTTCCCGGTTGGGCGCGGGGCGCTTCCGAATCACCGGAGGCGAACCATTGCTGCGCCGCGACCTTGACGTCCTGGTGCGGCAGCTGGCGTCGACAGGCGGGGTGCGGGACCTGGCGCTCACCACCAACGGCGTGATGCTCGCGCCCCTGGCCGTGCCGCTCCGGGATGCCGGCCTCCAGCGCGTCACCGTAAGCCTCGACACCCTCCGTCCCGAACGTTTCCAGGCGCTGACCCGGAGCACCCGCCATGAAGACGTCCTGGCCGGCATTTCGGCCGCGGTGGACGCTGGGCTGCCACTCAAGCTCAACACCGTCGTGATGCGGGGCGCGAACGATGACGAGCTTGAGGACCTCCTCGCCTTTGCGCGCGACGTGGGGGCGGTGCCACGCTTCATCGAGTACATGGACGTGGGTGGTGCGACCGGGTGGCGGCCGGATCTGGTGGTTTCCCGCGCAGAGATGCTCGATCGAATATCCGCGAAGCTGGGGGAGGTCCACTCCGCAGCCGCCGAGTATCCGGGCGCGCCTTCCGAGCGTTTCCAGCTGGAAGACGGCACTGCATTCGGCATCATCGCCTCGACCACGGCGCCCTTCTGCCGCGACTGCGACAGGAGCCGGATCACCGCCGACGGCACCTGGTTCCTGTGCCTCTACGCCGACAGGGGGCTCGACCTCCGTGCGCCACTACGAGATGGCGCCGGCGATGACGAGCTGGCCGTGCTGATCGCGGAGCACTGGCGCAAGCGAACCGACCGCGGGGCGGAGCTGCGAGCTGCGCTGCCGAAACGGACTCCGCTCTACCAGGTGGACGGGCTGCGGGCCGACCCACGGCGCGAGATGCACACCCGAGGAGGTTGAATGGCACTGCACGTGGCGCTGATCCAGCCGCAGATCCCTCCCAATACCGGCAACATCGCCCGCCTCTGCGCCGCGACCGGCACGCCACTTCACCTCATCGAGCCGCTCGGATTCGAGATCGACGACCGCCACCTCAAGCGCGCGGGACTCGACCACTGGGATGACGTGGACCTGTGGGTCCACCCCGACTGGTTCGCCTTCCGCGACGCGATCTCGCGCGAACGGTGCCTCTACTTCTCGGCCAACGCGACCACCGACTACCGCGAGGCGCCATTCCGGCCCAACAGCGTGCTGGTTTTCGGGAGCGAAACCGAGGGCATGCCGCCCAGGATCCTCGAAAAGCATCCCGAGCGCTGCTTCACCATCCCGATGGACGGGCCAGTCAGGAGCCTCAACCTGGCCAACGCCGTGAGCATCGTGCTGTACGAGGCCAGGGACCAGCTCGAGCGCGCGGGATTGGGAGCTGAATGAGGGGATTCGTCCATGATTGCGGGGATTCTGACCCACTGGATCGGAATCCCGGTAATCAGGATATCAGAATCCAGATAAGCCGGGAATCGGGTTCCCGTGCCCGGTTATATTGAAACGGCACGGCCTTCCGGCCGGGCATGACCACACTTCTATCGAGGGCAACCTTCCGGCGATGTTCAACAAGGTGGCGGTGATCGGGGCAGGGAACGTGGGCGCTACTGCGGCACAGCGCGTGGCCGAGAAGAACCTGGCGCGCGAAGTGATCATGGTCGACGTGGCCGAAGGGATTCCCCAGGGCAAGGCGCTGGACCAGTGGCAGAGCGGCCCCATCGAGGGCTTTGACGCCCGGATCCGGGGGAGCCAGGGATACGAGGAGGCCGCCGGCGCCGAGCTCTTCATCGTTACCGCCGGCATCGCCCGGAAGCCCGGCATGAGCCGCGACGACCTGGTTCGCACCAACGCCGGCATCGTCAGGAGCGTCGCCGAGAACATTGCCCGGGTCGCGCCCAATTCCATCATCATCGTGGTGTCCAACCCGCTCGACGTCATGTGCTACGTCGCGATGAAGGCGAGCGGCTTTCCTCGCGAGCGCGTCATCGGGATGGCCGGTGTCCTCGACACCGCACGCTACCGGATGTTTCTGGCGGAAGCGCTGGAGATGTCGGTCGAGGACATTCAGGCCATGGTCCTTGGCGGCCACGGCGACACCATGGTGCCGCTGGTCTCCTGCACCACGGTCTCCGGCATCCAGGTCACCCAGCTGATGCCCCGCAAGCAGCTGGACGCCATCGTGGACCGGACCCGGAACGGCGGCGCCGAGATCGTGGCCCACCTCAAGACCGGCTCCGCCTATTACGCCCCCAGCGCCGCGGCGGTGCAGATGGCCGAGGCCATCGTGCTCGACAAGAAGCGGGTGCTGCCGTGTTCGGCGTGGCTCACGGGCGAGTATGGGCTGAAGGATGTGTACTGCGGCGTTCCCTGCGTGCTTGGTGCCGGCGGGCTCGAGCGTATTCTCGAGGTCGAGATCACCGATGATGAGCGCAAGGCGCTTCACACCTCCGCCGAGGCGGTGCGCAGCACGCAGGTGACCGTGGACGCCCTCTGAGCCGGGCGAGCGCCACGTGAAACTCGTCTCGTTCTACCGGTCCACCATCGGGAAGAAGCTCATCATGGCGGTGAGCGGCCTCATCGGGGTTGCCTTCCTGGTGCTGCACATGGTGGGCAACCTGCAGATCTTCGTTGGCCCCGACCGGATAAACAACTACGCCCGGTTCCTGCACGGACCCGCCGCCGAGGGCGTGCTGGCTCTGCGGGTCATCCTCGTGGTGGCGCTGGTGCTCCACGTGTGGATGGCGTTCCAGCTGACCCGGATCAATCGTGCGGCGCGTCCCGTGGCGTATGAGCGGCGGGTGCCCCAGGTCACCACCCTCGCCTCCCGCACCTTGCGCTGGGGTGGGGTGTTTCTGCTGGTGTTCATCGTTCTCCACATCCTGCACTTCACCACCCTGGACCTCGATCCCACGTTCGTCGAACTGGACGTGTTCGGCAACGCCCTCAAGGCGTTCAACAGCCCGTGGATGGTCGCGTTCTACACCGTAGCGATGCTGCTCCTCGGCTTTCACCTTTACCACGGCGTGTGGAGCTCGGGCCGCACCATGGGCGTGTCGAAGCCCGTGGCTGCGCCACTCCGTCGCCGCATCGCGCTGGTGCTGGCAACGGTGATCGCCCTCGGCTTCGCGGCGGTGCCACTTGCGATATGGTTCGGAGTGGTCCCATGAGCATCGAACTGAACGCGCACATCCCCGAGGGGCCCATCGAGAAGAAGTGGGAACGGGCCCAGTTCGAGCTCAAGCTGGTGAACCCGGCCAACAAGCGCAAGCACACGGTCATCGTGGTCGGAAGCGGGCTGGCAGGTGCATCAGCCGCTGCGACGATGAGTGAGCTGGGCTATCGGGTCAAGTGCTTCTGCTTCCAGGATTCGCCGAGGCGGGCCCACAGCATCGCGGCGCAGGGGGGCATCAACGCCGCGAAGAACTACCAGAACGACGGCGACAGCGTATTCCGGCTGTTCTACGACACGGTCAAGGGAGGCGATTTCCGGGCCCGCGAGGCGAACGTCTACCGGCTGGCGGAAATCAGTGTCCGGATCATCGACCAGGCGGTGGCCCAGGGGGTGCCGTTCGCCCGGGAGTACGGAGGGCTGCTGGACAACCGCTCGTTCGGCGGGGCCCAGGTGTCGCGCACCTTCTATGCCCGGGGCCAGACCGGGCAGCAGCTGCTGCTGGGAGCATACCAGGCGCTCGCCAAGGAAATCGACGCCGGCGGCGTCACGATGTTCCCCCGCACCGAGATGCTGGACCTCGTCGTTGTCGATGGGCGTGCCCGCGGCATCATCACCAGGAACCTCGTAACTGGCGCCGTCGAGGCTCACGCTGCAGATGCCGTGGTGCTGGCCACCGGCGGCTATGGCAACGTCTTCTTCCTCTCGACCAACGCCAAGGGATCCAACTGCACGGCCATCTGGCGGGCCCACAAGCGCGGCGCCGCCTTTGCCAATCCCTGCTACACCCAGATCCATCCGACCTGCATTCCAGTCAGCGGCGACCACCAGTCCAAGCTGACGCTGATGAGCGAGTCGCTCCGCAATGACGGCCGGGTCTGGGTGCCGAAGCAGAAGGGCGACCGGCGGCCGCCCAACCAGATCCCCACTGACGAGCGCGATTACTATCTCGAGCGCCGCTATCCCAGCTTTGGCAACCTGGTGCCGCGTGACGTGGCCTCAAGGGCGGCCAAGGAGCAGTGCGACAGCGGCCACGGCGTGGGGCCGGGCGGCTACGGTGTTTATCTCGATTTCCGGGACGCCATCGCGAGGCTGGGCGAGGACCGGATTCGCGAGCGCTACGGCAACCTGTTCGAGATGTACCAGCGGATCACCGATGAGGACCCGTACCACGTCCCGATGCGGATTTATCCGGCGGTGCACTACACCATGGGCGGGCTCTGGGTTGACTACAACCTCATGAGCACCATCCCTGGTCTTCACGTCATCGGTGAGGCCAATTTCTCCGATCATGGCGCCAACCGGCTGGGCGCGAGTGCGCTGATGCAAGGACTGGCCGACGGCTACTTCGTCATTCCCCTCACCATCGGCAATTACCTGGCCCAGGGCGGACTCGCGCAGGTGAGCGAGGACCATCCTGCCTTCGCCGAGGCCAGGGCCAGCGTCGATTCGCGAACCCGGGCGCTGCTGGCCGCGCGCGGTAGCAGGACCGTGGACTCCTTCCACCGGGAGCTGGGCCAGCTGCTGTGGGACAAATGCGGCATGGCCCGCAGTGCCGAGGGGCTTCGCGAGGCGCTGGACGCGATTCCCCGCCTGCGCGAGCAGTACTGGCGTGATGTGAACGTTCCCGGGTCGGGCGAGAGCCTCAACCAGTCACTGGAGAAGGCGGGGCGGGTGGCCGACTTCTTCGAGCTGGCAGAGCTGATGTGCCGGGATGCGCTCCATCGCGAAGAATCGTGCGGTGGCCACTTCCGGGTGGAACACCAGACTCCGGATGGCGAGGCACTACGGGATGACGAGGCGTTCGCCTATGTAGCGGCGTGGGAGCACAAGGGCGACGGCGCGGAGCCGGCGCTGCACCGCGAGCCGCTTGCCTTCGAACAGGTCCATCTTTCGCAGCGGTCGTACAAATGAACCTGACGCTTCGCGTGTGGCGCCAACCGGACCGTTCCTCCCCGGGGCGCCTGGAACGCTACGAGGCGAGGGACGTCTCCCCCGACATGTCCTTTCTCGAGATGCTAGACGTCGTGAACGAGGAGCTTGCCGGCGCGGGGCAGGAGCCCATCGCATTCGACCACGACTGCCGCGAGGGCATATGCGGCATGTGCAGCCTGATGATCAACGGGGTCGCGCACGGGCCCGAAAAGGGCACCGCCACCTGCCAGCTGCACATGAGGAGCTTCAGGGACGGCGACGATATCCTCATCGAGCCCTTCCGTTCCGGTGCGTTTCCGGTGCTGCGCGACCTGTGTGTCGACCGGAGCGCGCTTGACCGGGTGATCCAGGCGGGTGGCTTCATCTCCGCCCGTACTGGCGCCCCCCAGGACGCCAACGCCATCCCGGTGGCAAAGAGCGACGCCGATCGCGCCATGGACGCAGCGGCGTGCATCGGCTGCGGCGCCTGCGTCGCCGCGTGCCCCAACGGGTCGGCGTCGCTCTTCACCGCGGCCAAGGTGTCGCACCTCGGCCTGATGCCCCAGGGCCAGCCGGAGCGCCTCCGCCGGGTGCTCCGCATGGTGGAGCAGATGGACGCCGAAGGCTTCGGCGGATGCACCCTGTATGGCGAGTGCATGGAGGCGTGCCCCAAGGAAATCAGCATCGACTTCATCACTCGCATGAACGGCGACTACCTCCGTGCTTCGCTCTCGGCCGGGAAGCCGCGTCCCTAGGCGGGCGGCAGTGAGAATCGTCCTCTGCTCCATCGTCTCCGCGGGCCTGCTGGCATTCCCGGTGGGACTCCTGGCCCAGGCCGAAGACGAAGTGACCATCGGATTTCATGCGGTGCCCGCCTTCGTGCAGGTGGATCCGGTGCCCGGTGGCGGTGAACTCTCCGAAGTGCGGATCGTCCACCCATTGGCCATGCTGAGCGCCACCACGCTCGACGGGTACCTGACCGCCATGGGGATGCTCAACCTCGAGGGAGTGACCGTTCCCGATGGGGAATTGTCGCCCGGAACGTGGGGTGAAGGGTTCGTCGATCGCAGGCATCCGCACACATACGCCCATGAGTTCATGCTGAGTGCCTGGCAGCCGCTGGGCCACGGTAGCGACGTGGCGCTCTCCTTCAGCCTGGGGAAGGGATTTGTTCCCTTCGGCAGCGACGACCCGATGACCCGGCCCATCCTTCGGTACCCGGTCAACCATCACCTCTCCCAGATCCTGGAGCGCGCCGTGGGTGTCGCCGCGCTCAGGGTGGGGCCCGCTGTGCTGGAAGCGTCGCTTTTCAATGGCGACGAGCCCACCCAGCCCGAAGACTGGCCCAGGATGAAGCGGTTCGGCGATTCCTGGTCCGGCCGGCTCACGCTCTGGCCCGTCGACGGACTAGAGCTGCAGGGCTCGTACGCGAATGTGGCCTCGCCCGAGCATCGCGAGGGCGCCGGCCTCGACAGCCGCAAGTGGAGCGCGAGTGCGCGGATCGAGCGGAACAGCGATGCCGGCGCGCTGTACGCGCTGACCGAGTGGGCGCGGACGTCAGAAGGTGCGTTCGACTTCAGCAGCATCCTGGCGGAGGCGTCGGTACGGCGAGGAGCCCTGGGTGTTGCATACCGCTTTGAACGTACCGAGCGCCCTGAAGAGCAGCGCCTGGCCGATCCCTTCCGCTCGGCCCGTCCCCACCACGACAATTCCACCCTGGGCACCACCCGGTGGACAATCCACACCGTCAACCTGTCACTCACGGCAGTGGACGACTGGCCCCTGCTGGGAATCGAGCCGTTCCTCGAGGGAAGCCTGGCGAAGGCGGCGAGTGTCGCGAGCGGCGTGTTCGACCCGACTGCCTTCTACGGTGACGACGAGACCTGGAGCGTGACGCTGGGTGTGCGACTGGCATGGGGGCAGCGTCTCCATCGCATGGGCCGTTACGGTGTAGCTGCCGGGCCGGCCCCTTCCTTCGAGCACGACGAAACTCCGCGTGCTCCTTCACCGCACCAGCACTAAGCGCAACCATGCATCGTGCCGTCCGATTCCCGCTGTCCCTGCTGCTGGCGCTCTGCGTCGCCTGCGGCGACGAGGCAGGTCCGACCGGCGACCCACCGACTGATATCTCGGACGCGGGCGGGGGCGGCCAGTCGGCGGTGGCCGGCACCGCCTTGCCGAATCCCCTCAGGGTCGTGGTCCGCGACGCGCAGGGCGACCCCGTGGCGGGGGTGGATGTGACATGGACCGTCGCAACCGGCGGCGGCACTCTCAGCGCCAATGTGCAGCCCACCGGCGCCGATGGAATATCCGCAGTGACGCTGGTCCTCGGGCCGGCTCCTGGCACCCAGCTCGTCACCGCTGCGGTCGTCGGCCTCACCGGATCTCCCGTCAGCTTCACGGAAACGGCTTCAGCCGCGCCACCGGGTGGGGACGAGATTGCCCTGGTCAAGGAAGTGCCGATCCCGCCCTTCTACGGCATCCACGACACATTCGTGCGCGACGGTCTCGCCTTCGTGTTCGCGTGGGACGAGGGTGTCTACATCTTCGATGTCGGCAACGGGGTGGCCGGCGGGTCGCCCTCCAATCCGGTGGAAGTCAGCAAGACCATTACGGACGTCGGGGTCAACAGCCCGTCGCCGAGCGTTCACAACGGCTGGTGGTTCCATGCACCGGGAGGGGAAAAGCGATACCTCTTTGTTGGCGAGGAGGGACCGGGCATCGTGGGGACCTCATCCAGCGGTGACCTTCACGTCCTGGACGTTTCCAGCCTGGCGGCGCCGGTCGAGGTCGCCACGTACCACCATCCCGACGTGGACGGCGAGCGTGCAGGAATCCACAACTTCTGGATGGACGAGCCCAACCAGATCCTCTACGCGGCGTACTATAACGGCGGTGTGGTCTCGTTCGACGTGTCCGGCACCCTCAGCGGTGACCTGTCGAGCCGGGTGATCGACGAGATCCGGCCGGGCGGTGCGGGGAATACATATGTCTGGGGCGTCATGCTGGGGCCCGATGGTTCGCTCTACGCCTCGGACATGATCTCGGGCTTCTGGCAACTTGAATCGGCTGCTGGGCAATTGGGCGTGCTGGCTGGCGGCAACAACGTGCCGGACCACTATGGGTCTGACCTCTGGGTTCACCCGTCAGGGAGCGTGGCCTACACCGGCACATGGGGCGGGGCCTCGAGGATGACCGGCAACCAGATCAAGGTGTGGGGCCTGGACGGAGAGGGCGCTCCGGGTCTTGTGCAGAGCGTCACAGTGGCCGGGGTGTCAACCATCAGCGACCTGGAAGTCAGCCCCGATGGGGACTGGATGATGGTCACCAGCGAGTACGGCGATGCTGCCGGGCTCCACATCTACTCGCTGGACGATCCGCTGAACCCGGTCCTGCTGGACCAGTACCTCGTGGCGTCGCCCAGCGGCGGGCTGCACACCGGCACCATCGCCGAGATCGGGGGCCGGACCTACGTCTTCGCCGCGCGCGACCCGGCCCCGGGCGGGCCGGCGCTCATGATATTTGACGTAACCGATGCCCTGCCGTGAAGCGTGACCAGTGAAGTGTGAACCGGAGGCTACAGGCGTGGTAGCGTAACTCCCCGCTGAGCCTGGTACTTGCCCGCCTTGTCGGCGTAGCTCACCTCGCAGATGTCGTCGTCGTCCGCCTCGAAGAAGAGCACCTGGCAGATCCCCTCGTTGGCGTAGATCCGGGCCGGCAGTGGAGTGGTATTGCTGATCTCCAGCGTCACATGGCCCTCCCATTCCGGCTCGAAGGGCGTGACGTTGGTGATTATCCCGCACCGGGCGTAGGTGCTCTTGCCGACGCAGATGGTCAGCACATTGCGGGGAATCCTGAAGTACTCCACCGACCGGGCCAGCGCGAAGCTGTTGGGCGGGACGATGCACACGTCGCCCTCGAACTCCACGAAGCTCTTGGAGTCGAACTCCTTGGGATCGACGATAGCGCTCAGCACATTGGTGAAGATCTTGAACTCCGGCGCCACCCGCATGTCGTAGCCGTAGGAAGACACCCCGTACGAGATAACCTTGCGCCCCTGGGAGTCCACCGCCCGGACCTGCTGGTCGGTGAACGGGTCGATCATGGCGTGTTCGGTCGCCATGCGGCGAATCCAGCGGTCGGACTTGATGGACATTGGGCCTCGGGTCGGTCGGGAAGTGCCTGGCGTGGGATCGGGAAGGAATATAAGGCAGGGTAAGTGCTGGTGCCGGAGCGGGTTGTACGACCTTCCGGTGCGGGTTACATTCCGGGCGCTTCCGGTGGAATTTCTCACTTTTCGGGCCAACGCATCGTCCATGCTCCAGCCCTACATTCCGGTCCTCCTGCTCTTCCTCTTCGTGATCGCCAACGCGGTCATGATGATCGCGCTGTCCCACGTCCTGTCCTGGGGCAGGAAGACTCCGGTCAAGCTCGCGCCGTACGAGTCAGGCATGCCGGTCCTGGGCGACGCCCGCGACCGGTTCTCGGTCAAGTTCTATCTCGTGGCGATGTTGTTCATCATCTTCGACATCGAAACGGTCTTCATGATTCCTTGGGCGGTGGCCTTCAAGCAGCTCACCGACATGGGCGGCCTCCTGCTGGTCGAGATGTTCCTGTTCGTGGTGGTCCTGACCGTCGGCTACGCATATCTCTGGAAGCGGGGAGCCCTCGAATGGGACTGAACCCGGCAACCGCCCGGAAAGAGGGCCGCACGGTCATATCGGCCGAGTCGCCCAACTTCATCACCACCACGCTCGACTACCTCACCAACTGGTCGCGTGCGGCTTCGCTCTGGCCCATGCCGTTCGGCACCGCCTGCTGCGCCATCGAGTACATGGCCACGGCGGCCAGCCGCTTCGACCTGGCCCGGTTCGGCATGGAACGGCAGAGCTTTTCGCCCCGCCAGGCCGACGTCCTGATCTGCGCCGGCCGGTTGCCGTTCAAGCTGGCGCCGGTCATCCGCCGCGTATGGGACCAGATGCCCCAGCCCAAGTGGGCCATTTCCATGGGCGCGTGCGCGTCGTCGGGCGGCATCTTCGACAACTACGCAATGGTGCAGGGCATCGATACCATCATCCCGGTGGATGTGTACGTGCCGGGGTGCCCGCCCCGGCCCGAAGGGCTGATCTACGGCATCATGCTCCTCCACAAGAAGATCCGGGGCGAGTCGATGTCCGACCCGCTCCTGCGTGACGAGCACCTCGTCGGCCCTGACGGACTTTTCCTGCCCCCGGACCGGGTGGACGAACTGTCCGAGCCGTTCGGCAATTCGGTTCACCAGACCCGCTCGTCATGACGGCCACCGCCCATGCGGCTCTCTCGCCCTCGGCAGAGCGGCTCCGCGCCAGCTTTGGTGCGGCCATTTTGGGCGCCGAGGTTGTCTGCGGCGACACCATAGTGCACGTCGCGAATGACCAGGCCCACGACATCCTCGCGTGGCTGCGTGACGATCCTGCGGAGCAGTTCAACTACCTCACTGACATCACGGCCGTCGAGTACCGCGATCCGGAGCTCCCGCTGGAAGTGGCCTACCAGTTGCGCTCGCTGGATCGGAAGGCCGACCTTCGGGTCAAGATCCCGCTCGACCCCGCGGGCCCGCTGGAAGTGGCGACCGTCTGGGACCTTTGGAAGGGCGCCGACTGGCTGGAGCGCGAGGCGTACGACATGTTCGGCATCGTCTTCAAGGGGCATCCGGACCTGCGGCGGCTGCTGATGTGGGAGACCTACGTGGAGGGCTATCCCCTTCGGAAGTCATTCCCGCTGCGGGGCCACTTCAACCGCGCGGAGCAGACCCGCCAGGCACTCGGTGCCAACCCCGAGGCGCATTACTCGCTGGAGGAGTTGTCAATCGCCGAGGCGAATACCGACCTGCCGGAGGACATGCGCGAGCGGCTGGCGCGGGGAGAGCGGGGAGTGCTGAGATGAGCACCCGCACGTTGGAGATGGAACTTCGCACCCCGACCCTCGACGCCGAGGGCAGGGTGCGACATGCGCCGCTGGCCGTGGGTGCCGACGGGATGGCGGACGGATTCGGTTCGGAGCACATGCTCATCAACATCGGCCCCCAGCACCCCGCCACCCACGGGGTGCTCCGGCTGGTGCTCGAGCTGGAGGGCGAGACCGTCCTCCGGTGCATTCCCCACATTGGCTACCTCCACTCCGGCTTCGAGAAGCTGGGGGAGTACCGCCACTACAACCAGATCATCCCTCTCACCGACCGTACCGACTACCTGTCGCCCATGGCCAACAACGTGGGCCTGGCGCTCGCTGTCGAGAAGCTCATGGGGCTGGAGCTCACCGAGCGGTGCAAGGTTCTCCGGGTCATCGCCTGCGAGATGAGCCGGATCATCTCGCACCTGGTTTGGCTGGGCACCACCGGCATCGACCTCGGGGCGTACACGCCGTTCCTGTGGTCGTTCCAGGAGCGCGAGCGGATCTACAACCTGCAGGAAGCGTGGACCGGCGCCCGCCTCACCACCAGCCTCACCCGGGTTGGCGGCCTCATGGCCGACGTCCCCGAGGGGTGGGAGGATGGCCTTCGCGAGTTCTGCCGCACCTTCCCGTCCACGCTCGATGAAGTGGACACGA
>CAMLHP010000040.1 GCA_946479805.1 uncultured Gemmatimonadota bacterium
TCGATGATCATGGGGAGGTCGTCCGGTGGCTGGGTCATCGAGCAAGGCTGGAGGAAGGGTGTGACAGCTGTGCCCGCAGGGGCGGGCTGCCGCCCGCCCCTCTACAGCAACGACGGCACATAAAGGGGCGGCTCGCAGCCGCCCGCGGTCGGCGTCGTTCCCAGTCATCTTGGCGCCACAGCCGAGCCGCTGTTTCAGCCGTCGTCAGCTACTCGCCACTCGCCAGCACCACGGCAAACGGCCCCATCCCGTGTACCTGCACCATGGTCCGGCCATCCGCGATCGCGTAGTGCACCATCTCCGCCGGGGCCGTGATGAAGCCGCCGGTCTCGACTACCTGGGCCGCCTCAGGGTCCACCTCGGTGCCCATGCCGACACGGATGGAGCCCTCGAGCACCGTGACGTGCTCGTCGGTCGGGTGGGTGTGGGGTGGGAAGGTGAAGCCGTCCGGAAAGTCGAGGCGCAGCACGAACGCCCCGGTGCTGGCCAGATCTCCGTCGACCACCGCCATCCGCGCTCCGGCAGGGACGCCAGGAATGGCTACATCGGTCCAGCTGAGCCCGTCTCGCCACGCATCGCCACCCTCGGCCGTCGCCGCAGCCCCGAGGGTTTCCTGGCTGGTGGTGTCCTCGGCAGCGGGAGAGCAGGCGGTCAGCACGAGCAGGAGGGCCGCAGCGTGGGCACCTCGCATTGGGACATTCATGATGTAACTCCAGGCAATGGTAAGGGGTCCCGGGAGCCGCCCGGAAGACGGTGGTCCTTACCAGTATTCGCCAAAGTGCCGGAAAAAGCGACCTTCTGGAGCCGGAGGCGATGGCTGGGGCCATGCCGATATGCGAACAGGTCCGGCTGCAGCAGTTAGTCCCTTACTCGCGCACCATCTCCCTGAACCCCGGCTCGTCACGCAGCGGCGCGAACGCCGGGTCGAGCCGGAGCCACGCCCCGGTGATGTGCCAGGGCAGCCCGAGCACCCGGCGGAGCGCGGCAATAGCCTCGTTCTTGTGCCCGGTGACGGTGTAGATCCGCGCCATGATCTCCAGCTCGTACGCCGGCTCGCTCCCCATGCCGTCATCGAGGCGATCCTCGACATACGCCACTTCCGCCAGCGCCTCGCTGGCCCGGCCCAGGTACGCAAGCATGAGTCCGTAGAGGAGCCGCGTCTCCAGAATGCTGGAGTCCTGCTCCATCTCGGCGCGGGTCGGCGCGAGCGCCGAATCGGCGTAGGTCCGCGCGAGCGCGTGGTTGCCGGCATCCCAGTGGGCGGTGGCCAGCGACAGTGCCCACCAGGACCGGTCGTCATCGAACGACGCGGGCGTCAGCCGGTAGAGCAGTTGCTGCTCGGCGGAGTCGAGCAGCCACCCGGTCTCCAGGTAGCCGGCGAAGTGCGAGGCCAGCACCGGCGCGCTGATGCCGCGCGCCATCGCATTCCGGATCGTGGCGCGCGCTGCAGGCAGGTCGCCGCGGGCGGCGTGTGCCAGGCTGTGCCTCCACGCGGCCATTGGGTGCTGCGGCACCAGCGCCTCCAATTCCTCGCTCACCGTAACGGCCTCGGGAAGCCGCCGGGTGAACAGCAGGAGGCGCTGCAGCGCACCCAGCGTGCGCGCCGACCGGGGGTCGAGCTGGCGCGCCCGCTGGAGCCGCTCCACCGCCGAATCGACCCGTCCCTTCTCGATGTCGAAACCCGCCGCCATCGCCAGCAACTCGGCGCTGCCGGGCTCGAGTGCCACCGCCGAGTCGGCATGCGCCAGCGCCCGGTCGAGGTTCCGGTCGGGTCCATCGTAGTAGTAGCTTGCCGAGGCGTGTGCGAGCGCCGACCCGGGGCGCAGGGCCTGGACGCGTGTGAGCGCGTGCCGAGCACGGGGAATGAGGGCGGGATCCCGCGCCTGGTTCCAGTAGGTGTTGCTGGCCACATCCACGATCAGGCCCCATGCCTCGGCAAACGTCGAGTCTATCGCCACGGCCTGCTCAAGCAGGCGAAGCTTGGACTCCCATGCCGGTGCTGCCTTGGCCTGCAGATAGAGGTTCCATGCAGCGAGGCTCGCCGTGGGCCGTTCGGCCAGCTCGCGGCTGTCGTTCGGCGCCAGCTCGGCGCCAATGGCGAGCGCCACCTGTGAGGCCAGCGCCGCCTGCACCGCGAACACATCGCTCACCGCGGCGTCGAATGTCCGGGCCCACTGCGTCAGCCCGGACTCGCCGCTGATAATCTCGGAAGTGACCTGCACCTTGCGGTCGGGCCCTGCGCCGGCCCACCGAACCCGGCCCACGAGCAGGTACCCCGCCCGAAGCTCCCGTGCGATCTCCTGAGGTGGCTGTCCGCTGCCGCGATAGTCGTCGGTGCTGGTGGAGGCCAGCACCGCGAGTCCCTGCACCCGCGAAAGCTTGCCCCGGACTTCGTCCACGATTCCCTCAGCCAGCAGCGTGTCTTCGGCTGTGCCCTGGTAGGTGAACGGCAGCACTGCGAGACGTCGAGGCGCCTCCTGTCCGTCCGAACCCCTGCTCCCGCGAGTCAGGACCGCGGCCGTCACTGCCACGAGCGCGATGCCCCCAGCCAGGAGGGCGACACGCGTTCCGGCCGGCCTCCGGGCGGCGCGGCGCGCCACAGTTGGTTTCGAGGCGGTAACGAGGTCTGCTTCCAGCCGCTGCAACGCGTCGCGCATGGCGCCGGCGTCGTGTGGGCGATCGGCGGGATCCCGGGCGAGCGAGCGTCGCACCAGGTCGGCAAGCGGGGCGGGAACACCCTCCCTGGTAGCGGTGAGGTCGGATGGCGTGCCGGTCAGGACCTGCACCAGGATCGCCTGCATCGACGCTCCGTTGAATGGTGGCGTGCCGGCCAGCATTTCGTGCAGGACCACCGCGAGCGCGAAGATGTCGGTGCGCCCATCCACATCGCCGGAGCCCGTGGCCTGCTCGGGACTCATGTACTGCGCGGTTCCAACTGCGAAGCCGGTGCGCGTGATTGCCTCGCCCTCGCCCCCGGTTCGAACGGCGCGGGCAATGCCGAAGTCGGCCACGAGCGCGTGGCCGTCCGCGAGGAGGATGTTGGCGGGCTTGATGTCGCGATGAATGATGCCGTGCCGGTGGGCATGGTCCAGCGCGTCGCCGACCTCGCGCGCAATGCGCACCGCGTCGCCCACCGGCAGCGGCCCCTCCCGGGCGATGCGCGCCTGCAGCGACTCGCCATCCACGAACGGCATCACGTACCACAGGAGTCCACCGGACTCGCCCGAGTCGTGGACCGGCAGGATGTGCGGGTGGCTGAGCCGGGCGGTGATGCCGATTTCGCGGAGGAAGCGCTCGGGGCCGAGGCTCGCGGCGAGTTCCCGGTGCATCACCTTGAGCGCCACGAGCCGGTCGTGCTTGGGGTCGGTGGCCAGGAAGACCGACGCCATGCCCCCGGTGCCCAGCAGGCGCTCGACGTCATAGCGCCCGCGAAGCGCCTCGCGGATGCGCTCGAAGTCGTTCATCGGCGCCAAACCGATGGGTTCAAGTGTTTCCGGAGGAGAGGGTGGTGCCGAGTTCGCACAATGACATGCAGCCGCCCGGCATCTTGAAGATCGGGGCCGGTTGGGGGATGTCAACCCGGCTGCCAGCCCCGCTGTCGCAAGTTCGTCTCTCCAGCTCTGGCAGGTGGGCTACAGCTTGCCGAGCAGCGCCTCGAAGCGGGGTTCGGTGCGGAGCTGGTCGAGGTCGGTGTCGTTCTCCAGCCACTCGCGGTGCCCGAAGCCATTCTTGACCGCCTGTTCGAGGCAGCTCATCGCGTCGTGCAGGCGGCCGCCGAGCGCGTACACGCAGGCCACATTGTAGAGCACGCCGGAATCGTCGGGGTCGAGCGCAAAGGCCCGCTGGGCCCACTCCAGCGCCTTGGGCTGCTGGCCCAGCGACATCAGCCCGGCGGCGCCGAGGCAGAGCGCACGGGCGTCGTCCGGGTTGAGCTCGAGGTGGTGCTCCACCGCCACCGACGCGGCCCGCATCGACTCCAGCGCTTCTTCGTCACGCCCCAGGTGCCGGAGCGGGCTGCCGATGAGGTAGGCCGACTGGTAATCATCCGGTCGCACCCGGCTCGCCTCCCGGTACTGGTGCACCGCCCGTTCGTACTTGCCCTGCTGATTGAGGGCCCGGGCGTAGAAGTAGTGGGCCTCGAAGGCATTGGGATTGAGCCGAATGGCCTCTTCAAACTCCCGCTCCGCCTCCGCGTCCTTCTTGCTGAGCGAGAGGGCGAGCCCGCGCGAGGCGTGCGCCTCCGCCCGTGCGGGGTCGATCTCGAGCGCCTGGCGGCTGTACCCGTCAGCGCCGTCGAGATTGGCCTTGCTCGCGTCCCAGTACATGTAGAGGAAGGAACAGCAGTCGGCCGCGCCGGCGTAGGCCGGGACGTACTTCGGGTCGGCTTCCATGGCCCGCTCGAACATCCGGCGGGCAAACTGGATGCCGGTGCGCCGGAACTGGTGGAAGAACTGTCGCCCTCGCAGGTAGTAGTCGTAGGCCTTGAGGTCGGCAGCCGGAGCCTGCTCGATGGCCTTCTTCTCCGCCTCGCTGAGCACCCCCCGCAGTTCCTTCACGATACTGCCCGCAATTTCGTCCTGGATGGCGAAGACGTCTTCCAGCTTGCGATCGAACCGCTCGGACCAGAGCTGGTAGCCATCGGCCACGTTCACCAGCTGCGCCATGACCCTCAGCATGTCACCGGCCTTACGGACGCTGCCCTCGAGCACGGTGTTCACCTTCAGCTGGCGGCCGATGCCGCTGATGTCCTCGTTCCTCCCCTTGAAGGCGAAGGACGAAGTGCGCGATGCCACCCGCAGTCCCTGGATCCGGGTAAGGGCGTTGATGATTTCCTCGGCGATGCCGTCGGTGAAGTATTCGTTCTCCGGATCCGCGCTCATATTGACGAACGGCAGCACCGCGACCGACTTGCCCGAAGCGCTGGCGACATGGGTTTCGGCGGGCGTGGATGGCGTGAACTGGGGTGGGGTAGCGCCGGTGTGGAACGTCAGCGCCTGGGCAAATTCGGCAGCGGTCGCGAAGCGGCCAGCCGGTTCACGGTCCATGGCGCGGGAAATGGCGCGCGCCACCTCCTCCGGCACATCGGGCCGCGCCGCCCGGATGGATGGTGCTTCCTGGAGGAACCGCATGGCGATGACCGCCTGCGCGGTCGTGCCGGTGAACGGGGGCGTCCCTGCCAGCATCTCGTACAGCACGCAGCCGAGGGAGTAGACGTCACTTCGCCCGTCGGGCGTGGTGGAGCCGGCGGCCTGCTCGGGGCTCATGTAGGTCGGCGTTCCGATGGCAACGCCCGTGGCGGTCATCTGACTGGACCCCGCCGCCTCCACCGCCTTGGCGATGCCGAAGTCGGTCACCAGGGCGCCACCCTCGTGCAGCATCACGTTCTCGGGCTTGATGTCGCGATGGACGATCTGGCGCCGGTGGGCGTAATCCAGTGCCGCCGCCACCTGGCGCGCGATGGCAAGGGCATCCTCGAGCGCGAGCCTCCCCTCGCGGGTGAGGCGCTGGCGAAGCGATTCGCCGTCCACGAACGGCATGACGTAGTACAGCAGGCCTTCCGCCTTGCCGGAGTCGTGGACCGGAACGATGTAGGGATGGCTGAGCCGCGCGGCCACCTTGATCTCGCGGAGGAACCGCTCGGGGCCGAGCGTGGAGGCGAGCTCGGGGTGCAGCACCTTGATGGCGACCTGCCGGTCGTGCCGGAGGTCCTCCGCAAGGTAGACCGTCGCCATGCCGCCCTGTCCGAGTTCGCGCTCGACGGCATAGCGATCGGCCAGGGCGGCGACGAGCCGTTCTGAAGCCTGGGGAACTGGCGTGACTGAAGTCGCTGAGAGGGTTGCCAAAAGCTACGGCGGGGTGACCGGGAGCGCCAGCCGCCGCCGCCGTCTCCTCACTGCCCTCCGACTGCCGGCCCGGCCAGCCGCCCACGTTGCTCAGTTCACCTGCTCCACCGGCCCGCAGTTGACTTACTCCTCGATCTTGAAGATCTCCCGGTGCCCGTGGCTCACCAGGTCATGATACCCCTTCATGATCTCCTCCATCTTCTTGCCGTCCTCCTCGCTCATGCCCTCGCCCGCCATCATCTTCTCGAAGTCGGCCAGGCTGGGTGTCTCCATCTCGGCGATGAGGGTCCAGTAGTTCTCGCCCGCAAAATCGGTCAGCATCCGCATTCGGCCCTGCTCGGCCGGCATCAGCCTGGCCATTTCCTGGAACATCTTGAGCAGCGGCCGGACCTTGCCCGGCTTGCAGTGGAATACTTCGCGTATGAGCAGCATGGGTGTAGCTCCGAGAGAGTTGAGCCATGAACCTGGCGGGGCTGCGCCAGCAGCCCTGTTCGCCTACGACAGCACCTCGCCAAAGAACGCTTCGAGGTTGATCTCGAGTACTGGGCCGCCCGGTGTCGGCTGCCAGTTGAGGAGCTCGGCAAGAATCTCGGGGCGGGTGTCCTCCGGCCACCACCGCTCGACCACCCGCGCGTCCAGGTCCACGATCCAGTATTCGGCGACCCCGAACCGCTGGTAGCGGCGCCGCTTGATGTGCCGGTCGGCACGGGCGCTCGAGGGTGAAAGGATCTCAACGGCCAGCAGGAGTGCTCCCGCTTCGTTCCAGTCCTTCGGCTTGCGCCCCGACTCCAGCGGAACCACGAAGAGGTCAGGCTGAACCAGGGTCCGCGGATCGAGTTCAATGTCCGCCGGTGCGAACATCACGTGTCCCAGCCCAGTCTGCTGCAGCCACGCGCTCAGTCGCAGGTAAAGCGCGCCGGCTGCATTCTGGTGGGCCCACGACGGCCCCGGCGTCACCAGCAGTACTCCATCCACGACTTCGTAGCGCCGACCGTCGTCCGGCAGCGCTCGCACTCGTTCTGCAGTCCAGGGTTCGGCAGCGTGTGGCATACCCATAAGGCTCGGCTCGGCGCAGGAGGAATGCAAGGCGGGAACATTCCCCACTATTGCCCGCGACCAGGCTGGCAGCATCATCGAATTTGCTCTGACCAGTACGAAACACCACAGCCCGGCCGACTTCGACCGGGCTGCGCTGTCATTCAAACAGTCGTCCTACCTGCCGTCAGGTCAGTTCTGCTCCCGCCGCCTGCGGCGGAAACCTGCCCCGGCCATACCAGCCAGGCCGGTCGCCAGGAGCGTCATGCTGACCGGCTCTGGCACCACCGTGGTCCCTCGAACGGCGAAGATGGCGTCGTTGTAGTCCCGGTCGCCACCACCCAGGATGTCCTCGAACCCGATCACGAAGTCATACTCGGGCGGGAATGCGGTCGGATCCAGGGCGCCGAATTCGGATTCATAGTCCCCGCGCGACCATACGATGGCATGGGCCTCGTTGTCGGCGTTACGGCTGGCTGGCCCGGTATAGAAGACGTCGTCTGCATTGGCGCATTGCGCGCCGGGGTCCTCAGAGGCGCGATTCACGCAGATGCCGAAGATGGCTTCACTGCCCATTGCCAGCCCGGAGTCATACGGGTCAGCCGCGGTGCCGGGTGCCGCCGCGTGGTTATTGAAAAGGAACGTGGCCGAGGCCATGTCGCCCACAGCGGTGAAATAGTAGACATCGTTGCTGTAGACGGCGTCAGCACCCACGAACAGCACTGCTATGTCGCCGGTCTTGGCCAGCGAGTGGCCAAGCTGGCCCTGGGCCAGGGCCGGAGAGGTTGAGAAGAGCGTTACCGCCGCCAGCAGCGGCAGGATTGATGTTCGGTTACGGGTCATGGCTACCTCGTATATCTGTCGAGCACCTCACATGGATCGTTCAGCGAACCGGCCGAGCTGTCTGGGGCATCGACCGTCCCGCAAGTATCGCATCGTGAACCGAATATCGATGGGTCACAGGTCACATTTCGGGGAAATCTGTCACAGAAAGCGACGATCGCGGTGCAGCGAAGCCGAGAGGCGGCTTCGGCCGTCGGCTATATTCCCGCCATGCTATTCGTCGATATCGGGGAGAACACCGACGCCAGGCTCAACCTGGCCATGGAGGAGCACATCCTCCGCCAGCGGATGACCGACGAGGACCTGCTCCTCTTCTACGTCAACAGCCCCTCCATCATCATCGGCCGCAACCAGAACACCATCGAGGAGATCAACTCCGACGTGGTAGCCGAGCGCGGCATACAGGTGGTCCGGCGGATTTCCGGCGGCGGGGCGGTGTACCACGACCTCGGCAACCTGAACTTCAGCTTCATGACCCGGGACGTCCACAACCGCTTCAACCGCTACGACAGCTTCAACGGCCCCGTAATCGAGGTGCTGCGGAGCCTGGGTGTGCCCGCCGAGCTGAGCGGGCGGAACGACATCCTGGCCGGCGGACGCAAGATCTCGGGCAACGCCCAGTTTGCCGGCGCCGGCCGGATGTTCAGCCACGGCACCCTGCTGCTCGACGCCAACCTGGACGACGTGACCGCCGCACTCAAGCCCAAGCCCGGCAAGCTGGAGTCGAAGTCGATGAAGTCGGTGCGGAGCCGGGTGGCCAACATCAGCGAGTTCCTGGGTACACCCCTGGATGTGCGCGAGCTCAGGGAACTGATCCTGGAAGGGATCTTCGGCACCCGGGACCGGGCCCGCATTCCCCAGCTGGAGCTGACCGACGCCGATCACGAAGGCGCGCGCCGGCTCCTGGCCGAGCGCTATGACTCGTGGGACTGGAACTACGGCCGCAGCCCCGACTTCAACCTGCAACGGGCCCAGCGGTTCGCCGCGGGCGAGATCGACATGCGGCTGGACGTGCAGGCGGGGCGGATTGCCGGCATTCGCCTGTTCGGGGACTACATGGGGAGCGCTGACGTGGCCGAGGTCGAGCGCCGGCTGGTGGGCCTGCCCTACGATCGCGATGCGATCGTGGCCGCGCTCGATGGCATGGACCTGGGCAACTACTTCGGCCGGATCACCCGGGAGGAGGTGCTGGGCGTGATCTGCCCGTAGCCACAAGTCCAGGCTGGGCCGCTTGTCCCCCCTCCTCTGCATGTCGCAATCCGCCCCCGATTCTCGTGTTGGGAAATGACGCCCCCTGAGCGACTGCCGTTTCCGGGCGCCCCTTCACCCCTGGAGGCCCGAACATGAGATCGTCTGGTCTGCACTGGGCGGCAGCCGCGCTGGCCGGCGCTGCGGGCCTCGTGCCCCTTCCCGCCACCGCATCCGCGCAGGGCTGCGAGCCCATCCGCTTCACCAACCCGGTCAGCCTGGGCGGGGAAGGCGAAGCCTATCAGCCCGGCCGCGAATGGCGGGTGACGGTTGCCTACCGGCGCCTCTTTTCAAACCAGTGGTTCATCGGCACCGAGGAGAGCGGGAGCCTGGCGCCCGGAGGGGTTCCACCCGAATTCCGGGTCCACACCTTCGTCGCCGATGTCGCCTACGCCTTCAGCGACCGGTTTCGCGCCCGGGTGAGCGTACCGTTCTCGACCGGCTCGCTTTCGCGCATCTGGCCCGATGGAGCGCGCCACGAGCAGAAGGCCTCCGGCATCGGAGACATCAGTGTGCAGGGCGAAGCCTGGCTGCTGGAGCCTCGCACTCATCCGGGCGGCAACATCGGCTTGGGGCTCGGCGTCAAGGCTCCCACCGGGAGCCATACTCGCCCGAGCCAGTTCTTCCTGCCATCCGGACCGGTGGATTTTCCGGCCGACCAGACCATCCAGCCCGGCGATGGCGGCTGGGCGATCCTCACCCAGGTGCAGGGTTTCAGGGAGCTCTCCGAGTGGCTCTCGCTGTACGGGTTCGGTTCGTACATGATCAGCCCCAGGAGCAGGACCGAAGTGGTGATGTCGCCCGGATCGCCGCTGCAATGGTCGGTGCCCGACGTTTATTCGGCGCGGGCCGGGGTCGCGTTCGACCTGGCTCCCGACCTGGGCCTCAGCGCGAGTCTCGGCGCCAGGATCGATGGCATACCAGTTCGTGACCTCATCGGCGGCGGCGACTCCGCCACCGTCAAGCGGACATCGTACATCGTGTACGCCGATCCGGGAGTGTCGTTCACCCGCGGGAAGAGCAGCTTCACCCTTGGTGTGCCGGTGCGGGTGCACCTCAACCGCACCAGGAGCATCACGGAACAGCAGCCCGGCGCGATGCCCAACGCCGGCGGGTTTGCCAAGTACCTGGTCTTCGCCAGCTACTCGCTCCGGTTCTGATCCATGCGCCTCCGACTGGTGTGGCCGGGCATGGCGGTGCTCGCCCTGGCGGGGCTCGCCCTGGCGGGGCAACCCGCCAGCGCTGCGGCACAGGTGATGGCGCGGCCCTCGTCCGCACGGGCCATCTCCACCGGAGTTCCCGCTCCCGATATCGATCTCGAGACACTCACCGGCGGGCGGGTCAAGCTTTCGTCCCTGCGAGGGCGACCGGTGGTGCTGACGTTCTGGGGGACCTGGTGTCCCCCCTGCCGGGACGAGTTCCCGGTGCTGGTGGATGCGCATCGACGCCACAAGGACGACGGGCTCGAGATCCTGGCCGTGAACCAGCGGGACCAGGAGTTGAGTACCAGGGACGTGGAAGCGTTTGCGGCGGAATACGGTGTGGACTTTCCGGTGGCACTGGATCCGCGGGGAAGGACCAGGCGCAGCTTCAAGCTGGTCGCTTTGCCCACCACGATATTCGTGGACAGCACGGGGACGATCCGCACGGTGCATTCCGGGCCGATCAGCCCGCGCCAGCTGGAAGACGGGATCAGGACGATACTGCCGGAGAAGCAACCACCCGCTACCCGCTGACTACTTACGACTCGCAACTCCGTCGAGTCCGACCCGTCGCAGCAGGGCCCTGAACCTGGGGCTTTCACGGATGGGATCGTAGGTCGGATCGAGCACCGACATCAGCGATGACCAGATCTCACCCGCGTCGGTGGCGCGCTCCAGCGCGGCCAGCGCCTGGGCGGTGTCGCCCAGCCCGAGATGACTGTGGGCCCGACGGGTCTCTGACATCCATGGCTGTGGAGTCTCCGCGTCCTCACGCAGCAGCCGGCGCCGGGCCTCGGCAGTGTCACCTGTCATCGCGATCACGTAAGTCGCCTGGGTGAGGTAACCGGAACCCTGGCGGGCGAGTTCCCGGGCCGCGTCTGGATGATTGGACCAGAGTTGGACCAGGGAGCCGAAGCCGAGGCTGGTCAGATTGACCGGATCAATCGCGAGGGCGTGGTTGCTTTCGGCCAGCGCGCTGTCCGTCATCCCGTTCTGGAAGAACGCGTAGGAGATCCAGCTCAGCACCAGGGCGGACTCGGGATCCGCGTCACGTGCCACGCGCAACTGGGCCAGCGCATCGGCGGGCCGGCCCCGGAACATCAGGTGCCGGGCAAGCTGCACTCGGGCTTCGACACTCCTGGGCTCCAGCCGCACCGCTGTCTCGAACTCGCGCGCCGCCGCGTCCCACTGATACCCGAACTGGTACACCAGCCCCAGCGCGATGTGTGGCTGTGCCTGGGTGGAGTCGAGCTGTAGCGCGCGCTGCGCCGCCCGGACTACGCCGTCGTGGATCGCAGTGGGTGGAACGCGCTGGAAATGGGGGAAGAGCGCAAGGGACATGCTGAGCCCGGAGTAGGCCGGGGCGAACAGCGAGTCCAGCGTAATGGCCTGCCGGAACAGGTCGGCGCTTTCATTGACGCTGAGCCCCCGCCGGCTGAGCCGTTCCTGTCCCCGGAGGTAGAGGCGATAGGCTTCACTGTTGCTGGTGCGCTGGTTGGCGGCGAGGTCCGGCGCCGCCCCGATGACCGACGGGAACAGCGACCGCAGGGCGGTGGCCAGGCTGTCGGCGATCATCTTCGCCGCGGAGGCCTGCTGGTCTGGCTGGAGCACAAAGCTCTGGGCCCAGACGCTGGCGGCATCGGACTGACGCCCGAGGTCGGCCGACAAGACCCAGCGGCCGCGGTCCTGGCGCACCTCCGCCGTCAGCACAAAGTCCGCCTTGAGCTTCGAGCCCGCCGCCACGACATCCACGGCAAGCGAATCGCGGTAGGCGCGCGCTCCACTGCGGCTCTTGATCAGGATGCCCGGCACTCGCGCGAGCGCGGACGCGACGTCCTCGTAGAAACCGTCGGCGACGAAGGCGAGCGTGCTATCCCGGTCGAGGTTGTAGAACGGGAGCACCGCCAGCGTGAGCTGAGCGGCAACTCCCGCACGAGCCGGACCGGCGGTGTCGCGCCGGGGGTAAAGCACCGCGGCACCTGCGAGCAACGCCACTACGATGAGTGCGGCCCAGCCGTACCTGGCACGTCGCCACGCGGGCCCTTGAGGCGCCGCAGCAGCCGCGGCCCGCGGCGCACCGGATGATTCCGTGACCGATGCGGCGTCGAGCGCGCCCAGAACTTCGCGCGCGCTCTGCGGCCGCAACCCAGCGTCCTTCTCGAGGCATCGCGCAACCAGCAATGCGATTCCTGGCGGCAACTCCGGCCTGAGGTCACTCACCAGCGGTGGTCGAGTGGTGAGGTGCGCCGTGATGGTCTGGTGAGCGGACTGCCCGGCGAAGGGCGGGTGGCCGGTGAGCACGGCGTACGCCAGGCAGCCGAACGAGTAGATGTCGGCGCGGTGATCGGTGGAGGGGTCGCCTGTGGCCTGTTCGGGCGCCATGTAGGCCGGAGTGCCGACTGACGAACCAGTCTGCGTAAGCGTAGCACCGGGCGTATCCGCAAGTGCCGCGCTCAGGGCCTTGGCGATGCCGAAGTCGGTCACCACCGCGGCTCCGCTCGAGAGCATCACGTTGTCCGGCTTGACGTCGCGGTGGACCACTCCGTGCTCGTGGGCGTAAGCCAGGGCGCGGCCGACGTCACGCAGCACGCTCAGCCCTTCCGCCAGAGGCAGGGGCCCGTCACGCTCGAGCCGCTCCCCCAGGGATGGCCCCTCCTCGTACGGCATGACGAAGTAGAGCTCACCATCCACCTCACCCGAGTCGTACACCGGTACGATGTTGGGGTGCCTGAGTCGCGCGGCTATTTCTATCTCGCGCAGGAAGCGCTCATGCGCCAGCGATATCGAAAGCTCCGGCCGGATCACCTTGATGGCGACATCGCGGCTGTGCTTGGTGTCGCGTGCGAGGTAGACGCAGGCCATCCCGCCCCGGCCCAGTTCCTTCCCTATCTGGTACCGGCCAGCGAGCAGCTCCGGCAGCCGTCCCTCGGCTTCGTCCACAGCCAGCTCATCAAATCGCTCGGCAGCGGGTCGGTCGAGCAGCGGCATTTCGCGCTCGCATTCAGCGAGCAGGTGCTCGAGCGCCGAGGCACGGGCGGGATCACCGCCGCTCAGCTCCTCGAGCAGAGCGCGGCGCTGCGCCGGCTCGGCGTCGAGCAACTGGTCGATCAACGGCGCGAGCGCCGTCCAGTCAGGCGGAAGAAAGTCGTCGTGCGGGGAAGGCGGAGGCGAAGTCACGACTCGAGCGCCCGCCTTAGCAGCATCCGCGCCTTGATCCAGTCACGCTGGACCGTGCGCGCCGTGACCTCCAGAGCCTCCGCGATCTCGCTGTCGGACATGCCGCCGAAGAAGCGGCAGTCCACCACCTGGGCCAGGCGGGGCTCCACAGCGGCGAGCCGTTCGATTGCATCGCTGAGGCAGAGGACGGCATCGGGCTGCTCGGGCCCGGGGATCACGGCGCTGTCGAAGGTGACCCTCCGAAGCGCCCCGTCGCGCTTCCGGGCATGGCGGGCGCGGGCGCGGTCCACCAGCACGTGACGCATCACCACCGACGCGAGTGCAAAGAAATGGGCCCTGTCGCGCCACGCCACGGACGGCTGGTCGGCGAGCTTCAGGTAGGCTTCGTGAACCAGGCCGGTGGGCGTCAGCGTGCCGTTCGCGTCACTGCCCGCGAGCTGGCGCCGCGCGATGGCACGCAGCTCGTCGTAGACCGCCGGCATCAGGCGGTCGAGCGAATCTTCCCGCCCGCTCAGGAGCTCCTGAGAAGTGACCGACGATCGAGCCGAGGGGCCCATGGATATGGCCGCGCGATGGTTTGGAGTCCGGGCCCAGGATAGGGCCCGGCAGGCAGGTTGAACTTGGAGCCCGTACCGCCGAAAGGCAACGGCGGGGGCCTACGCGCGCTGGCGGACTCCTGAAACCTTGCGCGGCTCGGCGGCAATGTCCTGCAGCTCGGGATGCTCCCGCCGAGCCGCTGCGATGTCTATCCTGCGCGCCAGGATAGGCACGTCGGTCTCGTGCACCAGGGTGTCGATCACGCTGCCGAAGAGGATCCGGTTGCCCGCGTCGCGATGATGCGAGGCGATGGAGACCAGATCAACCTGCTGGGCCATGGCGCAGCCCGCGATCGCGGCCGCCGGCCTGTCGTCCGCCAGCACCAGCCCCTTGGCCTGGTACCCCTTCGCCTCCAGCCGCCGGGCCAGTCCATTGACGTAGGCATCGGCATTGGCGAGCTGCGCCGTCCCCGGCACCGCATACTCTTCCTCACCAGCCGGTACCCAGTCGCGGGGAACCACAACCATCAGTCTCAGCTCGGTGTAGCCGGGCACCGCCAGTTGCAGCGCCTGGTTGATGCCGGCCTCCGCTTCATCGGTGCCGTCGAGCGGTACCAGGATTCTGCGCGGATCCCAGCGGGTACGGGTCTCCTTGCCGGGAGAAGCGTGGTTGTCGCGCAGGAGCAGGCAGGGAACTCCGGCACGGTCGACGAGGGCGCTGCCTACGCTTCCGATGCAGAGTCGGCCAATGGCCGACCGGCCATGGCTCCGGAGAACCACCAGGCCGATTTCGCGCTTCGCGGCGTAAGCCGCCAGCTCCGAAGCCACGGAGGCGCCACCCTCGACTACCTCGGCAATCACTGGAACGTGGTAGAGCTCCTCGATCTCCTCAGCCCGGTAGTCGAGCCCCTCTGCCAGGCGCATCCTGTTGGCCGCCTCGACGTTGGGGGAGACCGCCACGAGGTTCGGCGCGGTATGGGCCACCGCCGGCGCGACGGGATGGCATACCGCCACCAGGTGCAGCTGCGCACCCGTAGTCTGGGCGATACGGGCTGCGACCGGGACGGCGCGGTCAGCGGCTTCCGTGCAATCGAGCGGAACGAGTATTCGGGCCGGGCTTGCCATGGCGCACCTCGGAGCTGGCGAGAACGGGCTGGGGCAATTCCAACCTGCAGCCGGGCGCGTGATGGAAACGTGAAGGG
>CAMLHP010000041.1 GCA_946479805.1 uncultured Gemmatimonadota bacterium
CTTCGAGCTCCTCACCGTCGGCTCGGGCGAGGCGGCGCTGGAGCAGCTGCTGCAGGCACAGCTGGCCAAGGCGGGATTCGAGGTCCGCATTCGCCAGCTCGAACTCTCGGCCTTCCTGGAGCGGGTGTACGGCGACGTTCATGACTTCGATGCCGCGGTGCTCGGTGTGCCAGGTGACCCCCAGCTGGGGCATCTCGCTCCGCTGTACCAGCTTTCAGGATTGCCAGCGCCCGCTGTTACCGCCGATCTTCTGGAGCAGTTCGCCGCGGAAGTGCCGGTCGTCTTCCTCTATCACGCCCAGGGGCTGCAGGGAATGAATCGACGGGTGCGCCATGTGCGGATGGACCTCAGGGGTGAGCTGCCCACGGTGGCGCAGTGGAGCACCGAGTGAGCGCCCGGAGGGCACATGCATCGGCCCCGGTTCGCATTGACCTCGCCGGCGCATGGACCGATGTCCCGCCGTTCTCCGCCCGCGAGGGCGGCCGGGTGATCTCCGCCGCGGTTGCGCTGCAGGTCCACGTGAACGTGCTTCCCGGTGGCGTTGGTGTTCACCTGGTGTCAGATGACCTTGGTGCAACCGTGGCAATCGAGGCGGACGGCACCCGCACCGGGGAAGGCCGCCTTCCCCTGCTGGAAGCGGCCGTGCGGCGCTGGCCGCCGGGACCCGCCACCGTCACATCGCGAGCTGACGTGCCGCAGGGTTCCGGCCTCGGCTCCAGCGGGGCGTTCGGCGTCGCCGCCACGGCTGCGCTCCTCAGGGCGCGTGGTGAAGAGGCCAACGCGACCGAACTCGCCCACCTCGCGTGGGAGCTCGAGACCAGGGATGCGTCGATCCCGGGCGGCAAGCAGGATCAGTACATGGCGGCGCTGGGCGGCTTTCAGGATCTCACCTTTCACGATCCCGAGGTGGGCCATCACCCGATCGCCGTCGATTGCGAGTTCGCCGACGAGCTGGCCCGGAGCCTGGTGCTCTGCTGGACCGGCGCGTCGCGGCTTTCGGGAGGCACCATCTCGCGGGTGATGCAGGCATACGAGCGGGGCGAGCCCGGAATCAGCTCGGCCCTGCACGGACTGCGCGATGCCGCCGACGCGATGATGGTGGCGCTGTCCGCGGCCGACATGGCGGCTGTGGGTGCGACTCTTGATGCCAACTGGCGCCACCAGCAGGCGCTGGATGCCGGGATGCGAACCCCGGCAATGGCTTTGCTCGAGGCACGCGCCCGCGCGGCCGGCGCCATCGGCGCCAAGGCGGCTGGTTCCGGTGCCGGCGGATGCATGGTGTTCCTGGCGCCGGGCCGGGAGCGAGATGTTGCCGGGGTACTGGAGTCGGAAGGCGGCAGCCTGCTGCCTGTCGAGTGGTCATGGGAGGGGGTGAGGTCATGGTAACGGCGGAAGAACTTGCGCAGCGCGAGGCGCTCATCGATGCATCGCCATCGCTGTCGGAGCTGCGCGCGAACCTGCGCCAACAGGCATCGGTGACGCTGCAGCGCGGCATCGTGATCCCCAGCGACAAGGCGCTGCTGTCGAGGAACGGCGCGCTCTGCCCGAGGGATGGCGCTGTTCTCGGCTTCGACCCATGGGCCCCCGGCTGGCATCGCTGTCCCGCCTGCGGCACCACCGACGGTGGCGAGCGCCAGCAGCGCTACTTCGCGCGCTACCAGCACCTGTGGGCCGCGGCCCAGGCCGCGCAGCTCGCCGCGACCGGTCTTTCGACCGGTGACGAAGCGCTGGTGCGCGGAGCCGCGAAAGTCATCGAGGGTTACGCCGGTTACGACCAGTTTCCCAATCAGGACAACGTGCTGGGTCCGGCCCGGCTCTTCTTTTCCACCTATCTCGAATCGATCTGGACCACAGACATGGTGTCCGCCGCATTCCTGCTGCGCGACGCGGGCGTGCTGGACGACCGCGTGGTGGGCATCATGGACCGGATTGCTGACGAGACCGCGGCGCTGATCGGCGAGTTCAACGAGGCATTTTCCAACCGGCAGGTGTGGCACAACGCCGCGCTGGCAGCGGTGGCGTGCTGGTTCGAGGACGAGGAACTCGCTGCCCGCGCGATCGAGAGCGACGCGGGACTCCTGGCCCAGCTGGCTCATGGCTTCGGCACCGACGGCACCTGGCACGAGGGCGAGAATTATCACCTGTTCTCCTTGCAGGGAATGCTGAGGGGTATCCAGTGGGCGGGACAGGCCGGTGTTGACGTGCTGGCCGATGCGGCGCTGGCGACCCGGCTTTCGCTGGCCCTCCGTGCGCCAATGGCGACCGCGCTTCCCGACCTCACCTTCCCGGCTCGACAGGACGCGCGTTATGGCGTCTCACTGGGGCAGCCGATGTACCTCGAACTGTGGGAAGTGGGGCTTGGCCTGCTGGAAGGACGCGACGGCGCCGGCATAGACGGAATGCAGCAGTGGCTCGGGGAACTGTACGCCGCCCCGGCCCAGCCGGCGCTCGAGCTCGATTCGTGGCTCTACGAAGCCGGGTTGCCGGCGCCGAAGAACCGCACCCGCGGATCGCTCTCCTGGCAGGTTCTCCATGCCGGGCTGCCAGAGCTGATGGAAGACGAAGGACGCCAGGGTGCCGGGAGCATCCTGCTCGAAGAAGCGGGCCTGGCGATTCTCAGGAACGGCAGCCGCTACGTGTCGCTCGAGGGAGGTCCCTGGGCCGCGGGGCACGGCCACCCCGACCGGCTGCACCTCACCCTGCACGACCAGGGCGTGCACTGGCTGCCGGACCCAGGCACCGGCACCTACGTCCAGCGCGACCTCTTCTGGTACCGCAGCACCCTCGCCCACAACGCTCCGATGCTGGACGGCCGGTCGCAGCAGTGGGGCCATGCGGACGTGCGGGCGTTCGACGCCGGCAGTGATGGCTGGGCCTGGGCACGCGGTGAGTGGGGAGATATCACCCGCACGGTTGTGACATCACCGGGCTACGTGCTGGACGTGGTGCAACTGGCGAGTTCGGAGGAGAGGACGCTGGAACTGCCCTGGCACCTCGCGGGAGACACCAGGGTGCTGACGGCGGGCCGGTGGGAACGGGAGGAAGTGCCGGGTGAGTTCACCCACGACGGCGCCCGATTCGTGCCCGACGGAGCCGGTCCGCTTGTGGTGCGGGCGATCCACGAAGGCGCCGAGATCGACCTGATCCTCCCTGCCGGCACCGAACTCCGTCGCGCTGTGGCGCCGGGGGTTCCGGGCGCGCCCGAGGCGCCCTTTCACCTGGTATCCGCCAGCGGCAAGGGGCTCGTGCTGGCGGCGGTTCTCGCGCCGGCCGGCATGGTGCGTGATGTCGCGCGGGCAGGCGCCGGCTTCAAGGTTGTGCACCCAGGGGGAGAGGACCTCCACGCCGAAGTGAGCGACGGCTGGCAGGTCACCAGCGGAGGCGGCACGGTGCAGCTGGGCGGGAGGCGGCCCAGGGTGACCGAGTTCGAGCCGCTGGTCAACCGCAACCGCAAGGACCCCGAGCGCGGCGTCGCGCTGCATGTGCCTGAACCACCGGCGCTGGACGGCAGCATGGACGGCATCGACGACGGCGAGCTGCTCCACATCGATCACGAGGACCAGTACCGGCGCAGCGAGGAGCCCTACCCCGGAGCCGACGTGTTCAGCGCAGTTGCGTTCGTCAACTGGGACGCGGATGCGCTCTACGTGGCCGTGGACGTCCACAAGGACGAGCTGCTGTTCCGGCCGGCGGACGCGCCACCGCTCGAGTTCGACAACGAGCCGGATGACATCCACTCCGACGGTATCCAGGTGCACCTGGGAGACGGCGGCAGCCAGACGTGGGGAGTGCTGATGGTGCCCGAACCCGGAGGAAGCGTACGCCTCAGGCCGGTGGGCGTGGCAGCTCCGGCTCCGGTCGAGGCATCAGCCGCATGGGAAGAGACTGAGGCCGGCTACCGCGTGACCATGGCCCTGGCCCCGCCCTTCTGGGACGATGCAGTTCTCCTGCGCAAGATCCGGTTCGACCTGATCGTCAACGAGATGCGGCCCGGCCGCGAGCGGCGCGCGGGCCAGCTGGCATGGAGCGGTGGCGGCGGTTGGGTATACCTCCGGGGAGACCGGCAGGATCCCTCCAGGCTCGGAATCATGGAGCTCACCTGATGACACACGTCGCCGGTGGCACCTCCACCGGAAGCAAGACGCTCCGGGCGCTTTACGGCCCGCATGAGAGCGACCCTGCCGTTCCCGGCCGGCTTCGCAGCTGTTCCGGCTGCACCATCGTGGACGTGCGGGGCCGGGAGTACACCGACTTCGTGATGGCGCTCGGTGCCGTGGCTCTCGGGTATGGGCATCCTGCGGTGGTGGAGGCGGTGCAGCGCGCGGCCCGGGATGGAATTGTCGGCCCGGTGGCGCCCGAGCTGGAGGAGGTTGTGGCCGCGGACCTCGCGGCGCTCTTTCCCTCGTATCCGCGCTGGCGGTTTCTCAAGACCGGCGCCGAGGCGGTGGCGGCAGCGGTGCGCCTTGCGAGGGTCACTACCGGACGCGAGCGGGTGCTTACGTGCGGCTACCACGGCTGGCTCGACTGGAGCCAGGGCGCGGGTGCTGCAGGGGTGCCGCGTGCCGACGCAGCGATCTCCTCGCCCATTGCCTTCAACGACACCGAGGCGGGCCGGGTCGCCATCCGGACGACGGGAGAACAGCTGGCGGCAGTGGTGCTCGAGCCGGTCATTCACGCCGAGCCCTCGGCCGAGTGGCTGGCGGTCGTGCGGGAAGAGACTCGTCGCGTGGGCGCGAAGCTCATCTTCGACGAAGTGAAGACTGCCTGCCGCGTCGCGCCGGGCGGCGCGGTGGAGCGGTGGGGCGGCGAGCCCGACCTGGTTGCGGTCGGCAAGGCCATCGCCAACGGGATGCCGCTCGCCGCGGTTGGTGGCAGCCATGAGGCAATGGCCGCGGTGGAGAAGACCTGGATCAGCTCCACGCTGGCCACCGAGTTCGTTTCGCTGGCGGCGGCGCACGCCACCATCGAGGCGATCCGCACCGGGGACGTTACCGCAGTTCTGGCCCGCTCGGGTGAAAGGTTGCGTGAGGGCATGCAGGTCCTCGCCCAGCGCCATCCCGCGGTGATCCGGGGCGTCACCGGCATACCGGTGATGTGTGCCTTCGAATGGATGGACGAGGAAGCCGGTGCGAGCGTGGCGCTCGAATGCGCCCGCCGAGGGCTCATCTTCAAGCGGACGCCGTGGAACTTCGTGTCGCTCGCGCACACCGACGCGGTCATCGACGCTGCCCTTGGCGTGCTCTCGGAGGCGCTCGCAGGTGCTGATTGACGTCCACGTCCACTTTCTACATTCGCTCACGCCCCGGCGGGACTGGCGCGCGCGGAATGAAAGCCGTATCCGCGCAGGAGAGCGGATCGGCATTACGTGGCATGTCTCGTCCATACTCGGCACCTGGGGCCTCAGGTCGCCCATCTACTTCCCGTCACAGCCCGACGTGACGCTGGCCAACGAGGAGCAGCGCCGGATAGCCGCCGAGCATCCCCAACTTGTCCGCGGCTATGTGCTGGTGAACCCCAACTACCCTGACCAGGTCGAAAGCGAAGTGGCTCGCGGGGCGGCCGGCGGGATGATCGGCATCAAGCTCGCGGCCAGCCGCCGGGCTGACGACGTCCTGCTTGACCGCGTGGCCGAGCTGGCAGCCCGGCACCACTTCCCCGTGCTCCAGCACATCTGGCAGCACCGGCGGCGCGAGATGCCAGGGCAGGAAGCATCCGACGCAGTCGAGCTCTGCCGCCTGGCACGGCGTCATCCGGCAGTCTCCTTCATCCTCGCCCACATCGGTGGGGGCGGGGACTGGCTTCATTCGCTGCGCGCCGTGCGCCAGGTGGAGAACGTGCTCGTGGATCTCTCGGGCAGCGGCGTGGATGGCGGAATGCTGGAAGCGTGCCTTGCGGCGGTGGGCCCCGAACGATTGCTGTGGGGCACCGACCTGACCATGGACACGGGACTCGCCAAGCTGCGCTACCTGGGTCATCTGCTTCGGCAGCCCGAGCTCGACCTCGTGCGCCACGCCAACGCGGTGCGAATCTTTCCGGCGCAGAGCTTTCCGGGGGCCCAATGAGAATCGACGTCAACACCTGGGTCGGCGGCTACCCATGGAGGAAGGTGCCAGGCACCGCCCCCGCCGCAGTTATCGAAGCGATGGATCGCGCCCACATCTCCCGCGCGTGGGTCTCGCACCTGCCTTCGGTTTTCTGGCGCGATCCGATGGAAGGCAACTCGTGGCTCTTCGATGCCTGCGATGGTGAAACGCGATTCCGGGCGGTAGCCGCAATCCAGCCTGCTCTGCCCGAATGGGAGGGAGATCTGGAGGCCGCCAGGGCCCGAGGCGCGGTTGCCTTGCGGGTCGATCCCATGTTCCATGACATCGAGCCGGCTGGCACCGCCATGCGGGAGCTGGCGGCCGCTTCCGCCGAGGCGGGCTTGCCACTCATGCTGGCTGTGAGGCTGGAGGACGGACGCCAGAGGCATCCGCTGGATGTGGCCCCGGAGCTTCCGGCAGCTGCCGTTCGCACGCTGCTCAGGTCGCACCCGTCCGTTCGCCTCGTTGTGACCCACGCTGATCGCGGATTCATCGAGGAAGTCCACTTCGGTTCCACCGCGGACGAGGCGTCGCGCATCTGGTGGGACATTTCGTGGGTGTGGGGCCCGCCCGAGGATCATCTGGAGCACCTGATAGGCGCCATCGGCGCCGGCCGGTTCCTTTTCGGCTCGGGCCAGCCGCTTCGGCTGCCGGAGACTCCCGCTGCGAGGATGGAGCTGCTCGTCATCGAGCCTGAAGAGCGGGCGATGATCGAGCACGGCAACGCCGAGGGTCTCGCTGGGTGAGCGCGCTGACCGAGCGGCTTCGCGGCGGCCTGGTGCCCGCGGTGCCAGCGCCGTTCGCTGGCGGCACACTGCAGGTTGCCGCGCAGGAAGCGTACGCCCAGCGGATGGCGGGCGAACCAATTGCGGGGGTTGCAGTCTGGGCCCACACCGGCAGGGGCCCGCACCTTTCCGCCGAGGATCGCCGCGCCGTCATCACCGCCTGGCGTGAGGCGCTGCCCGGCAAGCTGGTGATTGCCGGTGCGCACGACATAACCACCGCGATCGACGCCCGGCGGCGTCATGCCGACGCCCTCCTCATCCATCCCGAACGCAGCGACCCGGTGGCACATCACGATCGCCTCAGCCGGGAGCTTCCCGGGATCGCCTTCTGGCTATACGAGGAAGCGGGCGGCGTGGCGTACGGGGAAGACACGCTCCACCGGATTCTCGAGCTGCCCACGATAATTGGAATCAAGGTGGCGACGCTCGATTCGGTCATGACTTTCCAGCGGATCGCCGGGCTGGTGCGCCAGCACCCGGGCAAGCTGCTCATTTCGGGAGAAGACCGGTTCCTGGGCTACTCGCTGATGACCGGCGCCGAGAGTGCCCTGGTCGGGCTGGGCGCCGCGGTGCCGCGGCTCAGCGCCGAACTGCTTCAGGCCCACCGAATGCGCGACGCTCCCCGGTTCATGGAGCTGAGCAGCGCCGTTGACCGGTTTGCCGCAGCAACATTTCGTGAACCGATGAACGGCTACGTGCAGCGCATGCTCTGGGCCGCTGCCGCCACCGGCTGGATCCCTGTGAGCGCCACCGAGGACCCCTGGGGCCCGTCACTGGATCCAGCAGAGCAGGGCCTGGTCGATACCGCGGTGCGAAATGCCCTCGACGCTCTCGGCTGAGCGCGAGCGGCTCGGCCGGGAGTGGCGGCGCGACTGGGCAGAGCAGGTCCGCGCCGGGCACCGGTTCGATCTTTCCACCTCACTGCTGGGCGTGCCCCTCCTGCATCCCATTGGCAAGGCGTCGGGACAACTATCGCTGAGGCCTGAACAGCTCCAGCACGACGCCGATGCCGGCCTCTCCTTCACTGTGCTCAAGACAGTCATCGGCGAGGATGCGGCTGGCGCCCGGTCCATGGGCGAGTGGGCCATCCACGAGACCCGAATGGTGGTCGAGCGACGGGATGCGCCCGGCGGCCGGACTGGCTGGACCGTCACGTGGAAGGGCAGGGGCTGGGACGGCACGCTCGCCGGCTACTGCGCCCTGGTGGAGGCCGGCAGGGCGCATTCGCGGGCCGGCCACCTGCTGGTGCTGCCATCGGTCAAGCTCCACCTTCCACCAGCTGGCGAGGAGTTTAGGGAGGCGGAGTTTGCCCACACGCTCGGCGCGCTCCGGGCTGCGTGGGGGGCCGAGCCATTGTTGCTGGAGCACGACTTCTCCCCCACGCTCGCCGGTGATCCGAGGGGCCGTGAGCGCGAGGACATCCTGCGGTGGATTGACGAGCTGCCCGGCATGATCCGGGCGCATGGTGGAGGGCCGGTGCGGGTGGCGTTGAAGCTGATGAATGCGACGTTCGATGACGCCTTTCAGGCCGGGATGCTGCGCGCCGCCGCGGGGGCGGACGCGGTAACGGTGTTCAATCGCCTCTGGGACAAAGGGCGCGGGGTGGCATATGGTGGCTGGGAATTGTCAGACAGGAATCTCGCGGTGCTGGCGGCCGTGCCTCGCGACGGACAGGAGCGATCGGGCACGGGCAATGTCATCTCCGGACGGCAGGTGGTGGAGTATGCCAGGCGCGGGTGCTCGACGGTGCAGTGCCATACCGCGTTCCAGCTTCCGCTGGGCGAGTATGCGGCCGGGGCCGGGAGCAGGACCGCCCGCACCCTGCACCAGCTGGTGTTCGACCCGGCTGACGGACTGCTGGCAGTGATGCTGGAGGAGGAGAAGGCGGGCCGTCTCCATCGCCATGACGGCGAACTCCGCTTCCGCGACCTGGTGGGCCCGTGATAATCACCGGCGTGGAGCTTTACGAGATCGCGATCCCGCTGCTCGAGCCATTCATCATTTCGGGTGGTGCCATAACCGAACGCCGCTCGCTGATCGTGGTGCTGAGGGACGACGACGGGCACGAGGGCTTTGGCGAGGCACCGCCGTTCGAGTTGCCGTTCTATTCCGAAGAGACCCTCGGCACCGCTCGGCACATCCTGGAGACGGTTCTGCTGCCGAGGGTCGCGGGGCGGGAGTTCACCGGCCCGGCCGAGGTGGATTCGGCGCTGAGGGAGAACGTGCGCGGCAACGCCTTTGCCCGGGCGGCAGTGGAGACCGCGGCATGGGACCTGGCGGCCGCGCGTTCCGGCACCAGCATGGCCAGGCTGCTGGCGGCGTCGCTTGGCGTCACGCCTGCCACAGCCGTGCCGTGCGGCGTGGCGCTGGGCATTCCGGAGGGACGATCGATCGAGACCCTGACCGCACGCGTGCTGCAGTCGCTCGACGGCGGGTACCGGCGGGTGAAGATCAAGGTGATGCCGGGTTGGGATGTCGAGCCGGTGTGCCGGCTCCAGGAAGTCCTCGCGGGTACCGGCATCCCGCTCACCGTGGACGCCAACGGCGCGTACGCCTGGCCGGAGCACGAACCAGCCCTGCGTGAGCTCGACAATTTGGGGCTGCTGTACATCGAGCAGCCGCTGGCGCCGGAGGAGATCGTGGGCCACGCCGAGTTGGCCCGGGCCCTGAAGACGCCGCTGTGCGTGGACGAGACGCTGACCAGTGCCGGCGTTGCGCGGCAATTGCTGTCGCTTGGTGGCCCATTGGTGTGGAACATCAAGGTGCACCGTGTGGGCGGGCTGAGCGAGGTCGCCCGAATCTGGCGGCTTGCGCGCGAGGGAGGCGCCAGGCTGTGGGCCGGCACCATGCCCGAGACCGGGATCGGAAGCCAGGCGCCGCTGGCAGCGGCAGCGCTGCCGGGCTTCGACTACCCCTCGGATCTCGAGCCAAGCACGAGATGGTTCGGCCGCAATCAGGACGTGATCAAGCTGGCGCTCTCCAGGGCCGGCATGATGAACGTCCCGGGCGTGTCCATCGCGCGCCTGCTTGACCGCAGGCGCTTTGCGGCCGCATCCTCCCCGGCATGAGCACATCGCTCCTGCTGGTTGTCCTGGTCGCCGTTGCCTATGGTGCCGCTCATATTGCGTTCCAGTGGCTCGGCCGGCGCCTGCTGATAGTGTCGGGTGCCGAGTACCTGCTGCTCGGCATTCTGCTGGGACCATCGGTCTCGGGCCTGGTGAGTGCCGAGTCGCTGCGCTCGTTCCTCCCATTCATGACCCTGGCGCTGGGCTGGATGGGTGCGATGGTCGGAATGCGGCTCTACCTGCCGGGCATGGTGCGGCTTCGCGGCGTATTCTATCGGGTGGCGCTGGCGCAGTCGATGATCACGCTGGTCGGAGTAACTTCCGCGGCACTGCTCATTTTCGTCGGCTTCTTCGGGGTCTCCGCCGACTACGCGCTGGCGCCGTCGCTGGTACTGGGCGCGATCGGCACATGTTCGGCCCAGGACGCCGTGCAGTTCATCGTCGAGCGGCTGGGGCGCTCCAGCGTGGTGGTCCGCCAGATGGAAGTCGCCGTGGGCATGGACTCTGTCATCGGCATCATCGTGGTCGGCATGGTGCTCGCCTTCAGCCACGTGGACGCGCCAAACCTCCCGCGCTCACCGACGCCGGTCGAATGGATGGTCATCAGCGCCGCCCTCGGCGTCATCGGGGGAATGCTCTTCCACCTGTTCCTGGGCGAGGAGCGCGACCCCGACCGGCTCTTCATATCGCTGGGCGGCGCCATCGTGTTCATGACCGGTGCGGCGACATTTCTCCAACTCTCTCCCATACTGCCGGGCATGCTGATGGGCGTCATCCTGGTCAACACGTCTCGCAACCGGGAGGACATAGAGGCCGCGCTCCACCGGGTGGAACGGCCGCTCTACTTCGTGCTGCTCCTGTGCGGCGGCGCACTGTGGACACCGGGGCGCTCGGACTGGCTCATCCCGGTGCTGGGATTCCTCCTTGTGAGGTGGTTGTTCAAGGTGGCTGGTGCACGGGTGGCCGCCCGCTTCAATGGCATGCTGTCGGTGCTGGGACCCAACTGGGGACGGGCGCTGCTGGGACAGGGAGGGATCGCGCTCGCCATCGGATTCAACTACCTGTCGGAGAGCAATGCCCACTTTCCCAACATCGTCTTCACCGCAGTGGTCGCGTCGGTGCTGCTGACTGATGCGTTCTCGGCCAGGCTGATGCGGCACGCAGTGGACGCGAGCCCGTGGAAGCGCGCTTCGGCGGAACACCCAGTTGTTCAGGCCGCCGAGCCGGACGGGCCGGAAGAGCCGCCCGAAGCGACGGCGCCGCCCGAGCCGGGCGCCCGCCCCGCGGAAACTGCCTGAGATGCGGCGGATCCTCATCCTGCTCCTGCTGCTGGGTGTCATGCAGCTTATTTCCCTTGCCGCGCCGTTTGGGGGGGCGGGACGCTCACTCCTCGTCTTCGGCTTCCTGATTCTCGCCGCATACTCGGCGGGCGAGCTGGCGCGCACGGTGCGGCTCCCCAAGATCGTAGGGTACATGGCCGCCGGAGCGATCTTCGGTCCGTACCTGGTCGGCACGGTTCGGCCGGACGAGGTGGTCGATCTCACGCCAGTCAGCGATCTCGCCATAGCGCTGATCGCGTTCCTCGCCGGCGCCGAGCTGGACTGGTCGGAGCTGCGAAAGCGCGGGGTTGCCTTGCTCAAGCTCACGGGGGCCGAGCTCGCGATCACGTTTGTGGCGATGGCCGCGCTGCTCCTGGTGATGCGGGAATGGGTGCCGTTCCTGGCCGGCACCAATCTTCAGGCGCTCTTCGCGTTCACCATCCTTTTCGCGTCGATTGCGATCGTGCACTCACCGGCCGCCACGATGGCGCTGCTCTCGGAGACGGGAGCCCGGGGCCCGGTAGCCAAGACCACGCTCGAGATCGTGCTGCTCGCCGATGTGGTCGTGGTTGTGCTGTTCTCGCTGGCCCTGGCACTGGCCCGGACCCTCGTCCCGTCGGGTGCGGCGGGAGTGGGGACGCTCGGATCCACGATGTGGGAGGTCGGAGGTGCAGTGCCGGTCGGCGCGCTCATTGGCCTCGGCATGGCGCTGTACCTGCGGTTCTCCCGCTCCGAACTGTTCATGCTGGCGATTCTCGGGACCTTCTTCGGGCTCGAGGTGGCCAAGGCGCTCCACGTGGAGCAGCTGCTCACGCTGCTGGTGGCCGGATTTGTCACCGCGAATGTCTCGAGCAAGGATGCCGGGCACGACATGCGGGAGGCCATGGAGCGTTCAGCGGCCCCCATCTTCGTCGTCTTCTTCGCGCTCGCTGGAGCCAAGCTCGAGCTGGGCGAGCTGGCCCGCCTCTGGCCCATTGTGCTTCCCATAGTGCTGGTGCGAGCTGCGGGGATCTGGGGAGGCGTCCGGGTCGGCCAGCGCTGGGCTGGAACGCCTCCCGAACAGGGCAAGCTGGTATGGATGGGTCTGGTGGCTCAGGCTGGCGTGGCAATCGGACTGGTGGATGTGGCTCACGCTGTCTATCCCGCTGTGGGCGGTGACATGCGAACCATACTTCTGGCGGTCATCGCGGTTGACCAGACGGTGGGACCGATCCTGTTCCGGCGCGGTCTCCTCAAGGCGGGTGAGGTGCAAGGGGCAAACGCCAAGGCGCCGGAACTGGAGCCAGAGGATCCAGTTCCGGCACCCGGCTGATGCTTCCCGGCCGAAGCTATTCCTGAACTGCCTCCGTCACCGCGGCGCCGGTGATCACCGGATGCATCACCCACTGGTCTCCCGCCTCCTGCCCGAAGCTCTGGGTCACGTCGAAGTCAACCAGCCAGGTGGTGGTGCCCCCATCCAAGGTCAGCTCCTCCTGGGGCAGGTTCACCTTGAGTCCGCTCTCATCGAAGCTCGGCGTCTGGAGCACGCCGGCCACAGTTGCGCCAGCCGGCAAGCCGGCATAGTCCTCCGATGTGGCGTAAATGCTGGAGGTCTCGTCGCCGTTGTCCACTTCGATGTATGCCCCCGTGATCACGAAGCGGAGCTGCCCGTAGACGTCGCTCGGCACGTCGGTTCCGTCAACCAGGATCTCCGTGTCATTGGCGAGGGTGAGCAGGTCGGTGGTGAACTCGTCATCGCGCAGTGTGACGCGTCCTTCCTCTCCGCCCTGCAGATACACTTCCGAGATCGTGACAACTGCAGCCTGAATTTCGCCAGGCGCGTCAGTCAGAAGCACCCGTACCTGGGTGCTGTCGCCCGGATCGTTGTTACTGTCGCAGGCAACCGCGCCGCCCAGCATCGCCACTGCCACTAGCGGGCAAAGAAATCTGGTGCTCAGGTATCGCATTGGGTCTCCGTGCTGAGGTATACAAGCGGCCCACCTGACCATCCAAGTGGCCAAGTGGGCCGACCAACTGGTACAGCATCGCTACGGGGCCGCGAGCGCGCTGTGTCCCGGCTCACACCTGGAATGCGCAAATGCTTGCGCTGCAACGCGTTGCATTGTGAATAAAGGGTGCAGGAATGGTCGCAACTGGCAGTCCAGCGTGGTGGGGTGCCTGCTTGACAAACCCGGAAGTGGCGGTAAATCAATGGCGTACGCGAGATCGTTCCATGATTGACCATACTGGTGGTGGCACTGCCACCACGCAGCAGAATGCACAGGCGAGGCGGGCACCTCGCCAGCGCATGCAGTTCCCTGAAGTCCGCCCTCGACCCCCGCTCAGGAGTACAACGACATGTTTGGATCTGGCTCGTTCAATCGCGCGCTGGCACCGGCCGGCTTGCTCGCGATGGGTTTTCTTGCGGCCTGCAGTGACTCCGGTCCACTGGCGCCCAACGAATCGCTCAACGGCGCTTCGTTCAAGAACTCACCGATCGTCATGCCCATGCTCCTCCCGTCCCCCGCAGAAGTAGTGGTGGCGATCGGGGATGCCGGCTCCTTCGAGTCGTTCACCGCCGACAACAGCGGCCGCGCCACAACCGAGTTCTGGGACAACAACTCGGCCGACAACAACGGTTCCACCACGTCCTGCAACATCGGCTTCTTCGCCGACGGCACCTTCAGCGGCGATTGCGACAACGTCACCGCCGGCACCGAGGCCAATGCGGGTGGCTTCACCCAGTACTGGGCCGACGGCCCGGAAGACCGGGACGCGTCCGCCTTCATGTTCAGCGGCGACTTCGAGTACGAGGTGTCGCTGGTGGGTGCAGTGCACGGCTCGCCTAGCGAAGTGGGCTGGTTCACCGTCTCCGGCGGGGTCTACACGTTCCATCCCGTGGCGGCGTGGGGCAGCTCAACGCTCAACAACACCATCACCATCAATACCGGTGGCGACGACTGGGGCTTCTACATCAAGAATGCCTTCAATGCCCAGGTCGGCGGCTGCAGCGATCCCGACACCGACTGCTCTGACGCGGAAGGCAGCTTCGGGTCGATCCAGTTCCAGCAGTTCGCGCTCTTCACCAACGACGGCGGCACCGCCTACCTGGTGGGTGTCGAGGACAATGAACTGCTGCTGGACGAGACCGACCACCCGCTCGATTCCGACTACAACGACTACATCTTCCGGGTCGAGCCGCAGGACGTGCCCGAGAGCCTCGAAGGCAGGATGACCGGCGGTGTCAGCAAGCTGGTTTCGGATGCAGGCGACACCGACGTGAGCGTGTCGATGACCATCCACTGCGATATCACGCTGTCGAACAACATCAATATCAACTGGGGCAACGGCAACCACTGGCACATCGACAAGCCGCTCACCAGCGCGTTCTGCTCGCTGGTGGACGACCCGACCCCGCCGGTGGCGCCGATCAACACCTTCGAAGGCACCGCAGTGGGCGCCTACAACGGCGTTGATGGCTACCCGATCGAGTTCACCTTCGTTGACAATGGCGAGGGGAAAGGAATTGTGGACGCTGCAGGGTTCACCATCTACGAGCAGGATGGCACCACCGTGCTGCTACAGGTGGACTTGCAGGACGCCGTCGAAGGCAATCTCCAGGCGCACTTCGACCAGCCGCACGGGCAGAAGCCGTAAGCGGCAAGGCGGTAAGGCGGTAAGGCGGTAAGGCGGTAAGGCGGTAAGGCGGTAAGGCGG
>CAMLHP010000042.1 GCA_946479805.1 uncultured Gemmatimonadota bacterium
CCCCTGGCCCCAGAGCGCGTGCATCACCTTGTATGCCTGCCCCGGGTACTGCTTGTCGATGGACACGAACACCAGGTTGTGGAAGATTCCCGGCGCCGGCATGTGGTAGTCCACGATCTCCGGCACGGTCAGCCGAAGGAGAGGCAGGAAGATCCGCTCGGTGGCGTGGCCCAGGTAATAGTCCTCCATCGGAGGCTTCCCGACCAGCGTGGCCGGATACACCGGATCCTTGCGCATGGTCACCGCGGTCACGTGCACCTTGGGGTAGAGATCGGCCAGCGAGTAGAAGCCGGTGTGGTCCCCGAATGGGCCCTCCATCACCAGGTCTTCCGCCGGGTCGATGTACCCCTCGATCACGATATCCGCCTCGGCCGGCACGTCGAGGTCCGAGGTGACGGCCTTCGCCAGCTCTACCGGACTCTTCCTGAGGAATCCCGCGAAAATGAATTCGTCGATGGTGGGCGGCAGCGGAGCCGAGCCGGAGTAGATGCTGGCCGGGTCCCCGCCCAGCGCGATCACCACCGGCATCTTCTCGCCCCGCTCCGCCATCTCCCGCCAGTGCGCCGCGCCTACCTTGTGCCGCTGCCAGTGCATCGCCAGCGTGTCCCGGCCCAGCACCTGCACCCGGTACATCCCCACATTTCGGATGCCCCTCACCGGGTCGCGGGTGATCACCATCGGCAGCGTGATGTAGCGCCCGCCGTCCTGGGGCCACGTGGTGAGAAACGGGATCGCATCGAGGTTGATGTCGCCGCCCCTGAGCACCACTTCCTGGCAGGCCGGCCTGCCCCCTCTCACCTTGGGCGGAAACTTGGCCATCTCCGCCAGCCGCGGCAGCATCGCAAGCTTGCCCATGATGCCTTCCGGCACCTTGAGCTCCAGCATCTCGCTGATCCTCTCGCCCACTTCATCCAGCTGGTCGACCCCCAGCGCCAGGCACATCCGGCGCATCGAGCCGAACAGGTTGATTGCCACCGGGTGCGCGCTGCGCGAGCCGTCCTCCAGCAGCACGTGCTCGAACAGCAGCGCAGGCCCGCCCCCCGGCATCTTCATGCACCGGTCCGATATCTCGGCCACTTCCAGCCGAGCCCGCACCGGCTCACTGATGCGCACCAGCTCTCCAGCCGCATCAATCGCCGCGATGAATTCGCCGAGATTATCCAGAGCCATGCAGGAACCAATGGTTGCGAGTCGTCACCCTCTTCTACCCCTTCTACCCCTTCTACCCCTTCTACCTCTTCTACTTTGCCGTCCCCCAGTGGCATGCCGTCACCCCACCCAGAAACCGCTGGAACCCCACCTCGCCGAAACCCGCCGCTTCCATCCGGCGCGCCAGTTCGGGTGGCTCGGGAAATTCGCGGGCCGACTCTGGTAGCCAGTTATAGGCTGTCCTATGTTTCGACACCAGCTGGCCAATGCGCGGCAGTACATGTTCGAAGTATCCGAGATAGAGTCCGCGCAATGGCTGGTGGGGCGGCGTGCTCATCTCGAGCACCACGAACCGGGCGCCGGGACGAAGCACCCGCCGAGCCTCGCGAAGGCCCGCCTCGAGGTCGGCCAGGTTCCGGACTCCCCACCCCACAACCGCGCCGTCGAAGGACGCGTCGGGAAACGGCAGCGCCAGAGCGTCCGACGTCACCGGTGCCACCCGGTCGGTCTTCTGGCGGCCCAGCTCCAGCATGGGCTGGACGAAGTCGGCGCCCACAATCGTCCCCCGGAATCCGGGCTGCCGGGCCAGTGCCGCCGAGAAGTCGAGGGTGCCGGCGCAGAGGTCGAGGTACCTTCCTGTCGGCACCCGCTCCCAGTCGAGCCGCCGAAGGGCCTGCCGCCGCCAGTAGAGGTCGAGCCGCAGGCTGATGATACGATTGAGCCGGTCGTACGTTGGGGCGATGGCAGTGAACATCGCTCGCACGTAAGCCCGCTTTTCAGGACCGCCCGAGACGGGTAACTCACTGTGCGAGGCGAACATAGGCGCTGAATGTAGTCCCGCCGTAGCGATCGCCGCAACTCGGACGCCCTCGGCCTGATGGCGCGGCGAGAGGGAATCCAGGGCCTCACCGACCAGGAGGTCGTCGCCTTGGCGCGGTCTGGCGCCGAGACTGCGTACCGCGAGCTGGTCCGCCGGTACGAGAGGCCCATCTTCTCGCTGGTCTACCGCATGGTGCGCGATCGCGAGCTGGCCGAGGACCTCTCCCAGGAAACCTTCATCAAGGCCTTGAACGCGCTCGATTCCTACCGGCCCGAGTACAAGTTCTCCTCCTGGATCTTCAAGATTGCGAACAACGCGGCCATCGATCAGCTGCGGCGTCGTGAACTCGATACCCTCTCGCTCGAGGGCTCACCCCACGCCGTTACCCCCGAGGCGGTCGAGGCAACGGCTCTCCAGATAGGCTCGAGGGGCGAGTCCGCCCTCGACGCGGTCGCGTCGATCGAGCTGGGCGGTGAAATCGAGAAGGCCATCGCCCAGCTTCGGCCCGAGTATCGCTCGTGCATCCTGCTGCGCCACGTGGAGGGTTACGCCTACGAGGAAATCTCCGAGATCCTCGACCTCCCCCTCGGTACAGTGAAGACCTATATCCACCGCGCCCGTCACGAATTGCGCCGTGCGCTGGAGCACCTTCGCCAGTGAAACCCTCTCCCGTTCCGGCCCGTAGGAGGCGTCAATCATGACCAGCCCGTCAGGTGCCCATCTTGCGTTCGACGACTTCGACGTCCTGCTGTCGGAAGACGCCGAGTCGCCGCTGCATGCGCCTGCAGAGGCGCACCTTGCCGGGTGCCCTCAGTGCCGCCGTGAGCTCGCGGCCCAGTCGACCCTCATTGCCCGCCTCGAATCGCTGCCATTCTTCTCGCCCTCTCTGGGCTTCGCGGATCAGGCTCTGCGGCACGTGGCCATCCCCGACCCCTTCGCACTTCGGTCGCTGGCCACGTCGCGCAAGCGCCTGCTTGCAACCCGTCGGTCGCTGGTGGCCGCCAGCGTGCTGCTCGTCATGGTGCTGGGCACCATGGCGGCCAGCGTCGCATGGAGCCTCGCCAACCCCGAGGCAGTTTCGTCGATTGGCGGGTGGCTCGGTGGCGCCGCTTCGCAATGGACCTGGGTGGCGGTGCGTGGCGCCTTCGCCAACATCGTGGAGCAACCCTGGCTCGGCACGGCGCAGGCGTGGTTCGCCTCCCCGCTCCGGCTCGCGCTTCTATCTCTTGGCATCACCCTCATGTACGTCGGCGGGCTCTTTGCCCTGCGCCGGCTGATGGCCCTCCCCCGCGCGGGAGCGGCCCATGCGTAAGCGCCTTGCGGTACCGATACTGACACTGATTCTGGTTGCCGCCGCTTCGGCATCCGCATCAGCTTCTGAACCATCAGCGTCTTCAGCTTTTGCATCAGCATCGTCTGTGGAACCATCAGTTTCATCAGCATTTGAATCAGCGTCATCCGTGGTTCGGCAGCTGTTCCAGCAGATCCGCGGCGACGACCAGGACAGCACCCCTCCTGCGGTCCGGCCCCGTGCCATTCCAGTGGCCGGACCCGAAGGCCCGGTCATCGACCTCTCATCGCTCCAGCGTCCCGCCGAGCTGGAACACCAGCTGATCCAGTTGAGCCAGGTTGCCGACTCTGCCCTCCGGGTGCGAGTGCCAGGTGGGCAGGCACGCGCCGGAGCGTTCAGCATCGGTTCGGACCAGGTCCAGAGCGGTCACCTTCTGGTCTACCGTGGCAACGCCGAGGTGTTCGGCCGCCTGCAGGGCAACCTTGTGACGTTTGCGGGCGATGTGGTGCTGCACCCCGGAGCAGTGGTTGCCGGCGACGTGCTCGCGGTTCACGGCACCATCTACAACCGCGGTGGCGAAGTGCAGGGCGAGACCCTCACTCTCCGTCCCGCGCCGAGTGTCGCCGCTGCCGGCCCCCCGCCCTCGGCATGGGCGCTGACTCTTCGCCGGCTGTCGGGGGTCATCGGAGTATTCCTCACCCTCGCCGCCATCGGCTGGGGCCTCGCCGCGTTCGGCCAGCACCACCTTCAGGTCGTCTCGGACACCGTCTCCCACAACTTCGGCCGTGCGTTTCTCACCGGGCTGGTGGGACAGATTCTGGTCCTGCCCACCTTCGGCATGCTGGTGGTAGGGCTGGTGCTGAGCGTAGTTGGCATCCTGCTGTTGCCGTTCGCGGTGGTGGTCTTTGCGCTGCTGGTGATAGTGGGGGTGCTCGGTGGCTTCCTTGCCGTCACCCACGCCATGGGTGAGACCTACACCCGGCGACGGATGGCCGCAGGGCTCGCGCTGGGCGCCCCGGGACACATGCAGTTCCTGGCTGTCGGGCTCGCCGGAGTGGTCGTGCTCTGGCTCGCATGGGCTCTGTTCGGGTGGGTGCCGGTGGCTGGCACCCTGATTCGCGCCGCCGCCCTTCTCGTGACGTGGGTGCTGGCGACTGCCGGCTTTGGCGCGGCCCTGCTGAGCCGTGCGGGCGTGAAGGAAGGATTTGCCGGACGCATCATTCCGCCCGAAGCGCTCACCGACGAGTACCTCTGGGCCACGCCCCGCTATGGCGTGCCTTCGGTGCAACGCCCGGGCGCGTCAACGCAACCGCCCCCCGGGCGATGATCTCCCGCGCCCTGGCGCTCCTGGCCGCGACCGTGGGACTGGTCGCGGCCCTCGATACCCCGCCGCTCTCGGCGCAGTCGATGCGCGACTTTTCGGCCGCGCGCCAGCGGCACGGCGCCTCCCGCCTGGTGGTTCGGCTCGACTTCGGCGCCGGAACCGTTGACCTCCGCCCCGGCCCGGCCGACGACCTCTACCGCTACGATGTTCGCTACGACGCAGACCGCTTCAGCCCACTGGTGGATTTCGACGCGTCGGCTTCGTCAGTGTCGCTTGGCCTGCGCAACACCGGCGGTGCCGGCCTCCGCGTCTCCAATCGCCACCAGCTCCAGCAGGCAGCTTCAGTGCAGCTGTCGCCGGACGTGGCACTGGCCCTCGAGGCGTCGCTCGGCGCTGTCGAGGGCGACATCGAACTCGGCGGGCTCGGCCTCACCGACTTCCGCCTCAGCACCGGCGCCAGCCGCACCACCGTAAGTTTCTCCCGCCCGAACCGGATGCGCTGCACCAGCGCGCTCTTCCTCGCTCGCGCCACTGAGCTGAGCATCGAGCGGCTCGGCAACAGCCGCTGCGGCCGCGTCGTGCTCAAGGCCACCATGGGCGCCGTGAGCCTCGACCTCTCCGGCGCCTGGCAGGACGGCGACAGCCTCGATGTCACAGTCACGGTGGGCGAACTCACCATCCACGTGCCACGCTCCGTCGGCCTCCGCGTCAGAGCCGACAAGTTCCTCGCGTCAATGCCGGACGAAGGCTGGACCCGTTCAGGGAACGAGATCCTCTCGCCCGGATACCCGGCTGCCACCCGCAAGTTGAATCTCAGCCTCGACGCCAACGTGGGTAGCGTAAGGTTCGACTGGAGGTAGCTTCAAGCTGCGAGCCACGAGCCTCAAGACTGTAAGCTCGAAGCTCGAAGCTCGAAGCTCATAGTCCACGCTTCTCCCGCCCGGAGGCATCGTGTCCCCACTCGAGACGCTCGGCTTCGCCCTGGGTACCTCGTTCGCTTCGGGACTCAATCTCTACGCCACGGTTGCGGCCGCGGGAATCTTTCAGCGGCTGGGGATAGTCGACCTTCCGCCCGCGCTCGACGTGCTGTCGAACCCCGTAATCATTGGCATCGCTCTGGTGATGTTCGTAATCGAGTTCATCGCCGACAAGGTCCCGCTGGTGGACAGCGCATGGGATGCGATACACACCTTCATCCGGCCTCCCGCGGCGATGCTCCTGGCGTGGGCCTCGTTCGGGGAAGTGTCGGAAGTCTGGAAGCTGGGCGCGGCGCTCCTGGCCGGCAGCGTGGCTCTCACCTCGCACGGCGCCAAGGCCTCGGCCCGGGCTGCAGCCAACACCAGCCCCGAACCGGTGAGCAACTGGCTGTTGAGCTTCATGGAGGACGCGATAGCGATCTTCCTCGCGTGGCTTGCCGCCGAGCATCCGGTGCTCACGGCGGGGCTGGTGGTGGTGCTGGTCATCATCTCGGCGTTCATCATCTGGAAACTGCTGGGCTTCTTCAGGCGCTCCATCGACCGCGTCAAGCGGGCATACCGGAAGGCCGTTGCCGAGGCCGCCACGGAGGCGCCCAGCGGCTAGCCGTCACTGCAACAGCAACTGCAACGGCAACCGCAGATTGCGCAGATTTCGCAGAGCGGCATCGGCGTCCAACTTGTCGCGCAGCTTACTGGCCATGCTGGGGTGATTTTGGTTTTGATGCCGGCGCGACGCTGAGTACCGTGTTCGGATGCGAGCCCCGCGAGGTGACAACCGAACCTATGCGCTTATCGGTGCAGCGATGGAAGTTCACCGTCAGCTAGGGCCCGGGTTCCTGGAGCGCATCTACGCCGAGGCCCTGAAAGTCGAGCTGAACCGCATGAGCATCCGCCATCAGTCAGAAGTGATCCTGCCGGTTCGCTACAAGGGACAGCTGCTGCCCGTAACGTACCGAGTCGACCTGATCTGCTTTGACAGCATATTGGTTGAGCTCAAAGCCGAGCGCTGCATCAGCACCGTGGATCACGCCCAAGTGATCAATTACCTGAAGATAGGAGGCCTGCACACCGGACTGCTACTGAACTTCGGGCGGGCCAGCCTGGAGCACCGCCGCTTTATTAACACGCCCACAGCAAACAAATCCGCGTAATCTGCGAAATCTGCGGTTGCAGTTGGAGTTGCGGTTGCTGTTGCAGCTGCTACCCCAGCCGGGCGCGGACTCGTGCCCCAACCCCCACCCCGAAGCGCCGCGCCGCTGAGCCATCCCGCACCGCCACCTCCACCTCCCCGCCCGAGCCCACGTATGCCACCACCCCGCCGGTCGCCACATCCCCGAACGTCCGCCTGAGCGGCCCAATCTCCACGTCCTCCATCTCCAGCACCGCGTACCCCGGCAGGTTCTCGGCCGTGAAGTTCGTCACCAGCGTCCCGAATCGGTCCACGTGGATCACCTCGCCGATCAGCACCTTCCCTTCGTGGTACGGCTCCCGCGTCGCCAGCCGGACGGGGATGTCGGCGAACGCTTCGCCCAGGTCATGCAGCGCTACTCCCCGCGCCAGCATTGCCGCCGCCGGCGCGAAGACGTCCCGCCCATGGAAAGTGGGAGATGCCCCCTCGGGCGCCGGCAGCGCCACCGCCTCCACCGGCTCATCATGCATCACCCGACTGAATACTCCGTTGTCGGGCCCCACGAAGTACCGGCCCCGCGCCCTGAGCGCCAGCGCCGAGCGCGTCGTACCCACTCCGGGATCCACCACTACCAGGTGGACGCTGCCCTCGGGGAACTGCGCCGACGCCCGGCCCACTATGTACGCAGCAGCATGGATGTCTCCCGGCGCCAGCGCATGGGAGATGTCCACCAGCCGGGCGTCCGGCGCCGCCGACAGCAACACCCCCTTCACCTCGGCGACGTAGGCATCCGTCGAGCCGTAGTCAGTCAGCAGCGTGATGATCCTGCTCATATGCCCAGTGCTCGAGAGGGATGCATCACGGAGAGAAACAGCAACCGCAGATGTCGCAGATTCGAACTGCCGATTGTTCGGCGCCCGATGCGTCCGACGACGTCTGGGCGGAGTTCGGTGCATTGGTGTTGTGGAATATCCACTGGAACCCGTTGTGCTGTGATGTCAGTGTAGCGAACCGGAGCCCGGTAGCGCGCCCACAAAACAACTCACCAAACCGGGCCGGACAGAAGAGGTCAGCCGGTCTCGGGCAATCACCGGTGCGAATCTGCGAAATCTGCGGTTCCTGCAGTTCCGAGCTCTGAGGTTCCGAGCCGCCTAGCTGATCACCGGCAACTCGGCCGGCCGCCGAGCGGCCTCATCAACCACTGCGCCCGCGATCGACACCAGCTCCTGCGACGCACGGCTCCCGGGGTCGGCCACCAGCACCGGCGCCCCAAGGTCCGCATGTTCCGCCAGTCCCGGCTGGAGCGGCACACTGCCAAGCAGTGTCACCCCCAGCTCCTCCGCCAGCCGCTGCCCCCCGCCCGAACCGAAGAACTCGATCCGCTGCCCCGATGCGTCGGTGTATCCCGCCATGTTCTCCACCACCCCGAGGACCGGCACCCCCACTCGCTCGAACATCTTCGCCCCGCGGAGCGCATCACCCACCGCCATCTCCTGCGGCGTCGTCACAATCACTGCTCCAGTCACCTGGGTTGCCTGCACCAGCGAGAGCTGTGCGTCGCCGGTGCCGGGCGGCAGGTCCACTATGAAGTAATCCAGCTCCCCCCAGTCGACGTCCTGCAGGAACTGCTGGATCACCTTCATGATGATCGGTCCCCGCCAGATGGCCGGCGCGTCGCGCTCCACCAGGAAGCCGAGCGACATCAGCTTCACCCCATGCGCCTCGAGCGGGATGATCCGCCGCTCGGCGTTGACCATCGGCCGCTCGTAACGCCCGAACATCCGTGGCAGGTTGGGACCATACACGTCCGCATCCATCAGCCCTACCCGGTGGCCCGCCTGCGTCAGGGCGATCGCGAGGTTCGCTGCTACGGTGGACTTCCCCACCCCGCCCTTGCCGGACGAGATGGCGATGACAGTGCCGAGCTCCTGCGGAGCCGGCGGCGGGCCAGGCGGCGGGCCGGGGGGGGTGTGGCTCTTAGTCGCTGCGCCACCCGGATTGGTCACCTGGATCTTCACCTCCGACACCCCATCCACGTTTTCGGCGGCCCGCCGAGCCTGCCGCACCAGCATCCCGCTGTCGTCGTTGGAAAGGAGAAAGGTGAACGACACCACGCCGTCGTCGCTCACGGCCAGGTCGCGTATCATCCCGGCGGACATGACATCAGCGCCAACCCGCTCGTTGCGGATCGCCGCCAGCGCCGCCTCCACCTTGACCTTCAACTCGTCACTCACACTGCCTCACAGTCTCACCCACAAATGAAGAATCGAAATGAGCATGGCAAACTGCAACCACAGATTTCGCCGATTCCGCAGATTCAACTGCCGAGTGCCGACAGCAGGCCTTGCTGCCCCAGTCAATCAGTGAAATCTGCGGAATCTGCGGTTGCGGTTGCGGTTGCAGTTGTAGTTGCAGTTGCAGTTGCAGTCATGCACGTCACACTGCCTCGACCGACCGCACCTCCGGCACCATCTGCCGCAGCCGGCTCTCCAGCCCGGCCTTGAGCGTTACCGTGCTCGCCGAGCATCCATGACAGTGCCCGCCCAGCCGCACCAGCAGCAGGCCCTCGGCGTCATCGAAGTCAATCACCTCGACGCTTCCCTGGTGCGATGCGATGTAGGGCCTGAGGGTATCGATGGTGCGTTCAATGCGGTCCATCAGATCGTCGTTCATGCTGCTCCCATGTATTCCCTCGCCGCCGCGAGGATTGTCGCCTGCACCTCCGGCAGCGTTCCCGGCAGCGCCAGCCCGGCCGCCTTGGCATGGCCCCCGCCGCCGAATCTCCTGGCCAGCTCGGCCACGTCCACCCCGCCCACCGATCGGAGCGACACCTTGATTCGTCCCTGCGACGCCTCCCGGAACAGCAGCGCCAGCTTCACGCCCTCGATGGCCCGGGCAAACTCCACCACCCCGTCGAGGTCGTCAGACGACACGTTATGCCGCTCCAGTGCCCCCGGCGGCACGGTGAGCCACGCCATCTGGTAATCCGGCTCCACCACCAGAGTCTGGAGCGCCTCGCCGAACAGCCTGGGACGCCCGGCGGGCGCGTTGGCATAGACGTCGAGGTAGATCTGTTCCGGATCCACCCCGGCCGCCAGCAGGTCCGCAGCGATACGGAGCGTCCGGGGCGTTGTGTTGCTGAACCGGAAGCCGCCGGTGTCGGTGAGGAGCGCCACGTACATGGCCTTCGCCGCTGGGGTCGTCACCACCCACTTGTTCGCCACCGCCAGCTCGTACACCAGTTCGCCCGTGGCGGACGCCGTCGGGTCCACCAGCCTGGGGCCATCGGGCAGCGCGCCCTCACCCAGGTGGTGGTCGATGCACGCCACCGGCACGCCTCGCGCCCGTACCGTCTCGGCCAGCATCCCCAGCCGCCCCAGGTCCGAGATGTCGAGCACCAGGATCAGGTCTGCCCGGCGCATCTCCTTGACCGCCTCCTGGGTCTTGTCGGCGCCAGGGATGTCGGCCAGCAGGAACTTGAAGCGGGGAGGCGTCGGCGTGGGGTTGGTGATGCTGCATTCAACCCCCCGAGCCCGGAGAAGGTGGAGCATCGCCACCTCGCTCCCGAGCCCGTCCCCGTCGGGGTTCACATGGGTCGTGAGGCATACCCGCATTCCGGGCCGGAACGCCGAGGCAAACGCCTGCGCGGCAGTCTTTTTCTGGGTGGTAAGTGTACGTGGCATGACATGTAATCTAAGCGGGTGCGAGGCGGTAGGGCGGTGGGGCGGTAGGGCGGTGGGGCGGTAAGTCCGGTGGGAGATATCCTGCCGGCTTACCGCCCTACCGCCGTACCGCCCTACCGGTTCAGCTTCGACCTCTTCCTGCCGTAGGCAAAGTAGATCACCAGCCCCAGCGCCATCCAGACCACCAGCCGGGCCCAGGTATCAGGCGGCAGGCCCATCATCAGGTACAGGCACGACGCTATTCCCAGCAGCGGCACCACCGGAGAGAACGGCACCCGGAACGGTCGGGGCCGGTCGGGATCGGTCCGTCGCAGCACCAGCACCCCGGCGCAGACTATGGCAAAGGCCAGCAGCGTCCCGATCGACACCAGCTCGCCCAGCAGCCCGATCGGGAGCAGCGCGGCACACGCCATCGCCGCAGCGCCCGTCAGCAGCGTCGCCAGCCACGGAGTCCGGAACCTGGGATGAACCTTGCCAAACACCGGCGGCAGCAACCCGTCCTTCGCCATCGTGTAGAAGATTCTCGGCTGGCCCATCAGCATCACCAGGATCACCGAAGACAGCCCCGCGATCGCGCCGATCTTGACGATGGGCCTGAGCCACACCAGGCTATCGCCCGCGGCGTTGATGCCCACGGCAATCGGATCCGGCACGTTGAGCTGGGTGTACTTCACCAGTCCGGTGAGCACCAGCGACACCGCGATGTAGAGCACCGTACAGATGGCCAGCGAGGCCAGGATCCCGATAGGCATGTCCTTCTGCGGATTCCGCGCCTCCTGCGCCGCCGTGGACACCGCATCGAAGCCGATGTACGCGAAGAAGATCACGCCCGCACCCCGGACGATGCCGTCCCAGCCGAAGTGGCCGTCACCCTCCGGCGGCGGAACGAACGGGATCCAGTTCTCCCGGTTGATGAACGCCAGGCCAAACCCGATGAACAGCAGCACGACCGTGATCTTCACGACCACAATGGCATTGTTGAACGTCGCCGACTCCCGGATGCCCACCACCAGCATGGCTGTCACGATTGCCACGATCACCATGGCCGGCACATTCAGCACCGCACCAGTGGAGGTCCATCCCTCAGTGAACAGCCGCCACACATTGAGCCCGGCGTCGGCCGGGGCCACGTGGGTGAACGGCGCGCTGGTGTACGCAGCCGGGATGTTGATCCCCAGGTCCGCGAGGAATGACACCACATACCCGGACCATCCCACTGCCACGGTGGACGCGGCAAACAGGTATTCCAGAATCAGGTCCCAGCCGATGATCCACGCCAGCAACTCGCCCAGCGTCGCATAGCCATAGGTATATGCGGACCCGGCTATTGGAATCATTGCAGCGAACTCGGCGTAGCAGAGCGCCGCAAAGCAGCATGCCGCGCCTGCCAGCAGGAACGAAAACACGATGGCAGGTCCGGCGTATGCCGCCGCCGCCTGCCCGGTGAGCACAAAGATCCCGGCGCCAATGACCGCGCCGATGCCCAGCATGGTGAGGTTCCCGGCGCCCAGAGCGCGCTTCAGGCTGTGGTCGGCCGCGAGGTCAGCCTGGAGCTGCGAGACATCCTTCCGGCGGAACAGGCTCATGGAAGTCCGCGTTGAGAGTTGAACAGGGGGAGACTGAGCTACGAGCTTCGAGCTTCGAGCTTCGAGCTTCGAGAACTCGCAGCTCGAAGCTCGCAGCTCGTAGCTCCCTACAGGGACGTGCCAGGCGGCGGCAGCGGCTCGTGGCTCGCGTCCGCCTTCAGCAGCCGTCGGTAGGCCCAGAACGTCAGCCCGAGCACGCAAGTCCAGGCCCCGAGCATGAACATCAGAGCTCCCGTGGACATCACGCCACCTCCTTCCCTGCCAGCCGGCGCCGCTTCCATGCGGCCCGGATCAGCAGCAATTGCAGCAGCAGGATCGCAACCATCACGCCGCGGGAGGCCCACCGCACCACCGACCGTTCCGGCGTCTCATCCGCCATCAGCAGCGTCGGAAGCGCATCCTCCTTGAACCACCACAGCATCATGATGATCAGGAACGTCGGTGTCACGTACGTCAGGATGAACTTGTAGAACTTCGGGATCCGGATCTGGGCCCCCTGATGCAACTCGGCCCACATCTTGTTGGGCCCGAACACCCACACGAAGAGGATCGTCTCCACCAGCGCCAGCACCACCAGCCCGAAGGTGCCGGCCCAGTAGTCCCACTCATCCAGGAAGCCGCGGGTGTTGTACACGATGTGGAGGATGCCGATCGCCACCGCGATCGCCCCCAGGGTCCAGGCGGTCCGCTTGCGGCTCCACCCCCAGTTCTCCTCCACGAACGAGAGTACCGGAGTCGACATCGCCACCGATGACGTGATTCCGGCGAAGAACAGCAGCCCGAACCACATGAACCCGGCCCCTGCCTGGATGAAGGCCCCGCCCGGCAGCTGGTTGAACACCAGCGGCATCGCGATGAAGCCCAGGTCAAAGGCTCCGCCCGAGGCGATGGCCATCGCGCCCGACACCCCGAAGAACGCCACCACCGCCGGGATCGCCAGCGAGCCGCCCAGCACCACCTCGGCGGTTTCGTTGGTGGCCGCCGTCGCGATGCCCGAGAGGGCGATGTCGTCGGTCTTCCGGAGGTACGACGCGTACGCCGCCAGCGACCCCATACCCACCGAGAGCGTGAAGAAGATCTGCCCCGTCGCAGCCAGCCAGACCGACGGCTCCCACAACTTGGACCAGTCCGGGCTGTACATGAAATTGAGCCCGTCCAGCGGGCTGCTGGTCGTGGCGACGCCGTTGACCATGACCGTCTGGTCTCCCAGCGTCAGCACCCGCACCACCAGGATCGCGGCGAAGATGAACAGCAGCGGCATGCCGATCTTGGCCAGCCGCTCGATGCCCCTGGTCAGTCCATGGCTGACCACCCAGAAGTTGACGGCGATGGTGATGAAGAAGAAGATGAACGGGGTCCAGAACCCGTGCACCGTGCCATTCTGGAGGTTGACGTACGAGCCGAAGAATGCCCGCATCCCTGCCTCGTCCAGCCCCCGGACCGCACCGGTCAGCGAGAAGAAGGTCCAGGCCAGGGTCCACGACTCGATGTAGCAGTAGTAGATCAGCACGATCACCGGCATGAAGAGCCCCAGCACGCCGAGATACTTGGCCACCGGATGGTGCCAAAGCGCCTCGAGCATGCCGGGAGTGGAGCCGTGGCCCCGTTCCCCGCCGTGACGCCCCACTCCCCACTCGATCCACATGAGTGGGATGCCCACCAGCAGGAAGGCGATGAAGTAGGGGATCATGAACGTTCCGCCGCCGTTCTCGGTGGCCTGCACCGGGAAGCGGAGGAAGTTGCCCAGGCCGACGGCGTTGCCCGCCATCGCGAGGATCAGCCCGATCTTCGAACCCCACTGCTCGCGTTGAACCGTCGCTTCTGCCACGATGTCTCCGTGCGGAATGGTTGCGTGTGGGGTCACGAGTCACGAGTAACGAGTCTCAACTCTCGCGACCAGCGACTCGCGACTCGCGACTTGTGCCTATTTGTACACCGGAAACTCCCCCGCCTTGTACTTCGCCCAGTAACTGCCCAGGTCCGCCCGCACCTTCCCGCTCAGGAGCAGCACACCCAGCAGGTTGGGGAAGGCCATCCCCAGGATCATGTAATCCCCGAAGTCGAGCACGTTGGTCGCGGTCACGACCGACCCGAGGAACGTGAACGCCAGGAACAGCACCTGATAGAGCCTCGTCGTGCCGTCGCCGAACAGGTATACCCAGCAGCGCTCGCCGTAGTAGGACCAGCTGATCATTGTCGAGTAGGCGAACAGCATCACCGCCAGCGACAGCACCAGCGGGAACCACGTGATGTGCTCCCCGAACGCGCGCGACGTGAGCGCCGCGCCCTGGCTGTCGGCGATGATCTGGGCATACTGCGGGTTGGCGTACGCCCCGGTGATCACGATGACCAGCGCCGTCATGGTGCAGACTACCACCGTGTCGATGAACGGTTCCAGCAGCGCCACGATGCCCTCACGCACCGGATACGGAGTCCGCGCTGCCGAGTGGGCGATCGCCGCCGAGCCCGCGCCGGCCTCGTTGGAGAACGCCGCCCGCCGGAATCCCTGCACCAGCACCCCGATGAAGCCACCATAGGCCGCACCCGGGTTGAACGCGCCGTCGATGATGGCCCTGAACGCCGCCGGGACCGCAGAGGTGTTGGTGAAGATCACAACCAGGCAGGCCAACACGTAGAGGCCGCACATGAACGGCACGATCTTGTCGGCCACCGATGCGATCCGCCGGATGCCTCCGATGATCACGATGCCGGTGATCAGTACCATGATGAGCCCGTAGACCCAGGGATAGGCCGTCAGCAGCGGCACGTTCTCCTGGATCGCGTTCATCGACTGGTTGACCTGGAACATGTTGCCGCCGCCCAG
>CAMLHP010000043.1 GCA_946479805.1 uncultured Gemmatimonadota bacterium
CGCGGCGCGCTACTTCTTCCTGATGCGGAAGGCGGACAGCCACCTGGTGTTCGACATCGAGCTCGCCACCCGGCAGACCGACGAGAACCCGGTGTTCTATGTCCAGATGGCGCACGCTCGCCTCTCGGGCATCTTCCGCACCGCGGGAATCGACCCGGACGCCGCCAACGGCACGCCCGACCTTGCGGGGCTACCCGCTCCGCAGGACCTGGAACTCCTCAAGAAGCTGACAGCCTTTCCCGGGCTGGTATCGCGGGCGGCGCGCGATTCCGAGCCGCACCGGATCTGCGTCTACCTCGAGGAGCTCGCCACCACGGTGCACGGCTGGTATCACCACACTCGCACAGTGGGCGAGGCACCGCCTGTTGAACAGAACCGCCTTCTCCTGGCCCGGGCGGCGCGCACGGTGCTCGCCAACGGCCTCGGAATCCTTGGAATTTCCGCTCCTGACCGGATGTGACCTGATGAGCCTGCTCGTTGTTGGCAGCGTGGCACTCGACTCGATCTTCACTCCCTTCGGCGAGACCGCCGATGCGCTGGGCGGCTCGGCTGTGTACTTCAGCGTCGCCGGTGCGCTGCTCCACCCGGTCAAGGTGGTCGGCGTGGTGGGCAAGGATTATCCGATGCCGCTGCTGGAGAAGCTTGCGCCGCGGGGTATCGACTGGAGCGGGGTCGAGCACGCGGATGGCGAGAGCTTCCGCTGGAAGGGGAAGTATTCGTACGACCTCCAGAGCCGCGAGACGCTCGAGACCCGTCTCGGAGTGTTTGCCGACTTCCAGCCCAAGCTCCCGCCGGCCACGCAGGACGCCGAGTACGTCTTTCTGGGAAACATCGATCCCGAGCTGCAGCTCAGGGTGCTGGATCAGGTGCACCAGCCGAAGCTGGTGGCATGCGACACCATGAATTACTGGATCCAGGGCAAGAAGCCCTCGCTGATGCGGCTGCTGGAACAGGTCGATGTGCTGATGGTCAACGATGGCGAGGCTCGGGAGCTTTCGGGCGACTGGAACATCCACCGCGCTGGCCGCTGGATCCTGCGGCACGGCCCTGACAGGGTCGTGATCAAGCAGGGCGAGTACGGCGCCCTCCTGATGGACAGCGAGAACACCTTCTACGTCCCCGCCTATCCCCTGGAGGAAGTCTTCGATCCGACCGGAGCTGGCGACGCGTTTGCCGGCGGCTTCATGGCCTACCTGGCCCGGGCCGGATCCACCGACGACATCGAGCTTCGCCGGGCAATGATCTACGGCGCCACGATGGGCTCCTTTGCGGTGAGCCAGTTCGGCATACGGGGCTTCGAGCGGCTGACACTGTCGGATGTCGAGGACCGGGCAAGGGCCTTCCGCGAGCTGACCCAGGTGGACATGGCGGAGCGGCTGGCGTGAACCGGCCAGCCAGCCAGTACGCCTCGGTGGGTGTGGACCTTGCCGGCGCTGAAGCTGCCAAGGCCAGGATCGGGGCGGCCGTGGAAGGGACCCGCACGCAGCTCTCCCTGGGAGATGTGGGCGCGTTCGGCGGGATGGTGCGGGTGCCGGGTGGCCTCAGGAAGCCGGTGCTGGTGATGAGCACGGATGGCGTCGGCACCAAGGTCCTCCTGGCTCAACAGGCTGGCCGTTTCGACACGGTGGGTGAGGACCTCGTCAACCACAGCGTGAACGACATCCTGGTGCACGGCGCCCGCGGCATTGCGTTCATGGACTACATCGCCGGCGCCGGGCTGGGCGTGGAGGAGATTGCGGGGATAGTCGAGGGTGTGGCGCGCGGCTGCCGGGCCCACGAGATGGCGCTGGCCGGAGGCGAAACCGCCCAGATGCCGGGGCTCTACCAGCAGGGGCATTTCGACCTCGCTGGGACGATCATCGGCGTGGTCGAGGAAGATGAAGCGATCCACGGCGACCGGATCGTCGCGGGTGACGTGCTTCTCGCCTATGGCTCGACTGGTCTCCATACGAATGGCTACACCCTCGCGCGCAGCATCCTGTTCGACCGGATGCACCTGGCTCTCGACGGCCCGCTGGGAGACACCGGCATGCAAACGGCCGATGCGTTGCTCGCCGTCCACCGGAGCTACGCGAAATCGGTGTTCCCGGTGCTCGGGTCAATCCACGGCCTTGCCCACATCACCGGCGGCGGCATAGCTGGCAACCTGGTCCGGGTGCTGCCAGAGGGGGTGCAGGCCGTGGTGGATCCCGGCTCGTGGGAGCTGCCTCCGGTATTCCAGCTGCTGCAGCAGGCAGGCGGCGTGGGCGACGCCGAAATGCGTGATGTGTTCAACCTCGGGGTCGGGCTCATTGCCGTGCTTCCGGCGGACGCGACAGAGGATGCCAGGGCCGCCGCCTCGCGGCAGGGCGTGGATACCTGGGTGATGGGTGACGTCCGCTCGGGTGAGCGGACCGTCAACTTCGGCAGCTGAGCCACGCGGGAGCGGGTGGTGGACGAACGCAGCGCAATGGAGCGGGCAATGGAGCTGGCGCTTCGAGGCTGGGGCCGGGTGCATCCCAACCCGATGGTAGGCGCCGTGCTGCTCCAGGGTGACACGGTCGTGGGTGAAGGCTGGCACGCCGAGTTTGGTGAGCGGCACGCAGAGCCTGCGGCACTGGAAGCGGCAGGGGATGCGGCCCGCGATGCGACGCTGGTGGTGAACCTCGAGCCGTGCAACCACCATGGGAAGCAGCCGCCGTGCACCGACGCGATAATCGCCGCCGGCGTTCGCCGCGTGGTAATTGCGATCCGCGACCCCAGCGCCGTGGCGGCGGGCGGAATCGACCGATTGCGCGCGGCCGGGGTGGACGTCGCTGCAGGGCTGCTCGAGGACAGGGCCGCCCGGCTCAACGCACCGTTCCTGCACCACGCCGCCGGCTCGACCCGTCCATGGGTGGCAGTGAAGCTTGCCACCAGCGTGGACGGCGCCATCGCCGATGCCAGCGGTTCATCGCGGTGGGTGTCCGGCACTGAAGCCCGCGCCTGGGTGCAGTGGCTCCGCGCGGGGTTCGACGCCATCGCCGTGGGGATCACCACCGCGCTCAAGGACGATCCCTCGCTCACCGTGCGCGGCCCACTCGCGGCCCGGGTCCCGCCTCGGCGGGTCGTCTTCGACCGGAAGCTTCGGCTTTCAGCGGACTCAGCCCTGATCTCGAGCGCGCGCGACGTCCCGGTTGTGGTGGTCACCGAGCCGGACCTGGTGGGCAGTGACCGGGCAGTGGAACTGGAGGAGGCCGGCGCGCGTCTGATAGGTGCCAGCTCGACAACGGAGGCGCTGGAGGAACTCGGGCGGCAGGGTGTGCGTTCGCTGCTGGTGGAAGGTGGCGCCGGGCTGGCTACTTCACTGGGGACCGGCGAGCTGGTGGACCGGTATTACTGGGTGCAGAGCCCGCTGTTCCTCGGCGGTGACGCCCTGGCCGCCTGGAGTTTGCCCGCGATGGCACTCCAGTCCTCACCCCGGTGGCATGTCTTCCAGCGGCTCCCGCTGGGCGAGGACACGCTCCTGGTGCTGGACCGGAACTGATGTTCACCGGCCTGGTTGGTGCCGTCGGCACCGTGACTCTGTCGGCCGGCCGGGATGGCGGCCACGACCTGGGCATCGCGGTACCGTGGACCGGCATCGTGCCGGGGGAGAGCATCGCAGTCAACGGCGCGTGCCTGACGGTCGAGCAGGTCATCGCCGGCGGGTTTCAGGCGCACGTGGTGCGTACGTCACTCGAGCGCACTGTGCTGGGCCGGTTGAGGCCGGGCGACAGGGTGAACCTCGAGCGGGCCCTCAGGGCTGGCGAGCCGCTGGGCGGGCACCTGGTGCAAGGGCACGTGGACGGCGTCGGCACCATCATCGGCATCAGCCATCGGGACGACGCGCGGCTGTTCGATATTCGCGTGCCCCCGGAAGTGGCACGTGTGACGGTGCCGCTCGGCAGCATCACCGTCGATGGGGTGAGCCTCACGGTCAACGCGATGCCTGGGCCGGACGTGATCCAGGTATCGCTGATACCCTTTACCTTGGAGCACACCACGTTCGATGGCAGCACCCCGGGTGACGACGTGCACCTCGAGGCGGACCTGGTAGGCAAGTACGTGCAGGCAATGCTGAGCCGGGGTCCCGGCCCCGCAGGCGCCTGACGCGGCTCGGACAACGGACGGACGGAATGGCACTCGGCAGCATCTCGCAGGCCATTGAGGACCTGCGAAACGGCAGGATGATCATCGTGGCGGACGACGAGGATCGCGAGAACGAGGGCGACCTCGTCTGCGCGGCCGAGCTCGTCACGCCCGAGATGGTCAACTTCATGGCCACCGAGGGTCGCGGGTTGGTGTGCCTGGCCCTCACCGCCGAACGCTGCCAGGAACTGGGCCTGCCCCAGCAGGTTGAACGCAACACCGAGGAACACGGCACCGCGTTCACCATCACCATCGACGCTGACCGGCGGTTCGGCGTCACAACCGGGATTTCCGCCAGCGATCGCGCCAGCACCATCCACGTCGCCATCAACCCCGAGACCAGGCCGGGCGACCTGCGCCGTCCGGGCCACATTCCGCCACTTCGCGCGAGGGCCGGCGGCGTGCTGCAGCGGGTGGGGCACACAGAGGCAGCGGTTGACCTCGCGCGGCTGGCGGGGCTCTATCCGGCTGGCGTCATCTGCGAGATCCTCAATCCCGACGGCTCCATGGCCCGGGTACCGGAGCTGCACGCGTTCGCCGAGCGGCACGGCCTCACCTTCGTGACGGTGGCGCAGCTGGTGGCGTATCGGCTGTCCACCGAGCAGCTGGTACACCGGGTTGCCGAGGCCCGGCTGCCGACGCCATACGGGGAGTTCAAGGTCATCGGCTACCGCAACGACGTCGACCGCGCCGAGCACGTCGCCCTGGTCATGGGAGACGTGGGCGGCAAGCCTGACGTGCTGGTGCGGATGCACTCGAAGTGCCTGACTGGCGACGTTTTCGGATCGCAGCGTTGTGACTGCGGCTTCCAGCTGCACGCGGCGATGGAGAGGATCGGGGAGGCCGGCATCGGGGTCGTGGTGTACCTCGACCAGGAAGGCCGCGGCATCGGCTTGCTCAACAAGCTCAAGGCCTATTCGCTGCAGGATACCGGCGACGACACGGTCCAGGCCAACCAGCGGCTGGGCTTCGCTCCCGACCTCCGCAACTACGGAATTGGTGCCCAGATCCTCCGCGACCTGGGCCTCTCAACCATACGGGTCATGACCAACAACCCGCGCAAGCTCGTGGGCCTCGATGGCTACGGGCTGGAGATCGTGGAGCGGGTGCCGCTCATTGCCAGCCCCACATCGGAGAACCGGCTCTACCTCCACGCAAAGCGCGACAAGCTCGGCCACCTGCTCACCTTCTGATTCCATGATCGAGCGCGAGGGCCACCTGCAGCACGTCGGTCGCATCGGCATCGTGGTGAGCCGCTACAACGAGCTCATCACCAGGAAGCTGCTTGCCGGCGCGATCGAAGCCTGCGTGGAGGCGGGCACTTCCAGGGCCGAGCTCGAGGTGAACTGGGCGGATGGAGCATTCGACATTCCGGCCATCGCCAGCGTCATGGCCCAGTCGGGCCGCCACGCGGCCCTGGTCGCGCTGGGCGCGGTGATCCGGGGCGACACCCCGCACTTCGACTATGTCGCAGGTGAATGTGCCAGCGGCCTCATGCGAATCTCGGTCCGTTACGGCCTGCCGGTCGCCTTCGGTGTGCTGACGGTGGATACCATGGAGCAGGCACTGGAGCGCGCCGGAGGTGCGGCGGGCAACAAGGGCAGGGAGGCGGCCGAGGCCGCCATTCGTGCCGCGGACGTGATGAGCCGGCTCAGGGCTGGACATGCTTAGGCTCGAGAGCCGGGGCCGCGCCCGAACGCTGCAATTGCTCTACGCCATTGAGATGGGCTCCGGGTTGCCGGTCGATCGCGCCGCCAGCGGGCTGGCCCGCCTGACCGGGCCCGAGCCGGCCGTCCTCGATTTCGCCGAAGGCCTCGCCTCGCGGGTGATTGCCAACCGCAGCGCGCTCGACCGCCACGCGGCTGCTGCTGCCGAGAACTGGCGGCTGGATCGCATCGGCGTCGTCGAGCGCAACATTCTTCGCCTCGCCATCCAGGAACTGGTCGAGAACCAGACTCCGCCGCGAGTGGTGCTGGATGAGGCGGTGCAGCTGGCCCACTGGTTCGGCGACCGGCGCTCCCCCGGCTTCATCAACGGCGTGCTGGACCGGGTGGCGCACGACCTCGGCCGGCTCTGACCTTCCAGTCGTGAACATACTTCTCACCAACTGGCTGGACCTCGAGAACCCCCAGGCTGGGGGCGCCGAGATCCATGTCTTCGAAATCTTCCGCCGCCTGGTGGATCGCGGCCACCGGGTCCGCCTCGTCTGCTCGGGCTGGGACGGCTGCACCCCCCGCGCGGTGGTGCAGGGCATCGACGTGACCCGGGTCAGCTCCCGTCATGGCTTTGCGCTGCGCGGCAGGGCCGCTGTGCGCTCGGCGCTGAAGGCGGAACGCCCCGACATCGTGGTGGAGGACATCAACAAGATCCCGCTCTTCCTGTCCAGCCTGACGGGCCTCCCGTTCTGCGCCATCATCCCGCACCTCTTCGGCGAAACCGCGTTCCAGGAAGCCAACTGGCCCATGGCCGCGACCGTGTGGCTGGCTGAACGGCCACTGCCGCGCTGCTACCGTCGAGCCGGCTTTCACGCCATCAGCGAGAGCACCCGGGACGACCTCGTCCGCCGCGGCATCCCCCGCGAGCGGGTGCGCGTCATCCATCCGGGAGTGGATGCGGACCACTTCCACCCTGATCCGTCGCTGCCGCGAAGTGACCCGCCCTCATTCCTTTACGTTGGCCGTCTCAAGCGTTACAAGGGCATCGACCTGGCCATCAGGGCGCTGGCCCTGGCACGGGAGCAGCACCCCGGACTCCGGCTCGATATCGCAGGAAATGGAGACGCCCGCCCTGAGCTCGAGGCCGTGGCGCGGAGCCTCGCCCTGGGCGATGCGGTCAAGTTCCACGGCTTCGTGAGCGAGGCCGAAAAACTTCGCCTGTTGCGCTCGGCGTGGGCAAACGTATTTCCTTCACCCAAGGAAGGCTGGGGGATCACCGTGGTGGAGGCGGCAGCCTGCGGGACGCCGTCACTCGCATCCGACAGCCCCGGCCTCCGCGATTCGGTCCAGGATGGCCGAACCGGATTTCTGGTCCCGCACGGCAACGTGGCCGCGCTCGCCGCGCGGATGCTCGAGCTGGCCGGCGACATGGCCCTGGTTAACCGGCTGGGATCCGGGGGACGTGCCTTCGCAGAGACGCTCAGCTGGGATGCGGCGGCGTCGGGGACCGAGGCTCACCTCAACGACATCATCAGCGGCTCCCGCTGAGCCGCGAGGAGGCTGCCAATGGAGACCACCATCACTGCCCGGCGGGTCGACATCTCGCCCGAACTCCGTGCCCGCGCGGAGTCCAGCGTCGAGCGCCTCGGATTCCTGGCATCGCGCCCGGTGAAGGCCACCGTCGTGTTCGGGATGGACGGCATCGACAGCACCGCGGAACTCCGCATGCACCTCTCTCACGGTGAACTGCTGGTGGCCAGCGGCGCCGGCCCCGATCACCGGACGGCGCTGAACCGCGCCGAGGAGCGTCTCCGGCGCCAGGTGGGCCGCGACTCCGGAAAGTTCCGCGCTGGGCGCCACACCGACTCCAGTCCCGTCTGATGCTGACCCTGCGCGAGCTGCTCCAGCGGCGGGGTGATCCACTCAAGCTGGAGTCGCTCACCGGCGACGCAGGACTCGACCGGCCCATTCCCGAGGCGGAAATTGCCAGCCCCGGGTTGGTGCTGGCCGGGTTCACAACCCGCTTCATGCCGGGGCGGCTTCACGTCCTGGGCGAGACCGAGATGAGCTATCTCGGGACTCTCGACCCCGGGCAGCGCATTGCCACGCTCGAGGCCTTCTTCGGATTCGATCTGCCTGCGGTTTTCGTCACCAAGGGACAGGCGGTGCCCGAGGACATGCTCGAGCTGGCGCGTGGCCGGGGAATTCCCGTGCTGCGCACCCAGCTCAAGACCGCCGAGTTCTACCGCCAGGTCAAGCCTCTCCTCGAGGAAGCCTTCGCACCCCGCGAGACCCTGCACGGCTCGCTGGCGGATGTGTACGGCGTGGGCTTGCTTTTCGTGGGTCGCTCCGGAATCGGCAAGAGCGAGTGCGTGCTGGACCTGGTGGAGCGGGGCCACCGTCTGGTGGCCGACGACGTGGTCCAGGTCACCAGGCGCGGAGCAGAAGTGCTAATTGGGCAGGGCCACGAGCTCGCCGCCCATCACATGGAGATCCGGGGCATAGGCCTGATCGACATCCCGTCGCTCTTCGGCGTGCGCTCGGTGCGGCAGCAGAAGCGGATCGAGGTCGTGGTGCGGCTGGAGGACTGGGACACAGCGCGGGAGCAGGACCGCACCGGCCTGGTCCGGCAGGAAACCGAGATACTGGGAGTGGTGCTGCCCCAGGTCATGGTGGCGCTCAACCCCGGCAAGAACATCACGGTCATCGCTGAAGTCGTCGCGATGATGCACCTGCTTCGGTACTCGGGCGTGGATGTGGCGGCGGCGTTCAACGAGCGCCTCATACGCCGCATGAAGGAGCAGCGGGGGGTCCGGGAGTATCTTCAGAATGACTATGAGTGACAGGCTGCAAGGCATCATCGTGGCGCACGGCAACATCGCTTCGGCGCTGGTCGACGCCGCGGAACAGATCACGGGGACCCATGGAGCGCTCAAGCCGGTGACCAACACGGGCTGCGACCGCGGTGCGCTCGAGGCACGGGTGGAAGAGGCGGTGGCAGGGCGTCGATCGGTCGTGTTCGTGGACCTCGCGGCGGGCTCCTGCCTTGTCGCCGTGCTGCGCAACCTGCGCGAGCACCCTGATGTCCGGGTGGTGACCGGAGTCAACCTCGCGATGCTGGTGGACTTCCTGTTTCATCTCGACCTTGATCCGGAAGAGGCCGCCGCCCGGGCCGAGACCAGCGGCCTCCGCGCCATCCGCCGGCCCTGATGCCGATAAAGCTCGCCCGCATAGACGACCGGCTGATCCACGGCCAGGTGGTTATCGGATGGGGCCGGCCGCTGGGACTGCAGCGGATCGTGCTGGTAGACGACTCCGTCGCGGCCAACGAATGGGAGCAGGACCTCTATCGCGTGGCGGTGCCCGACGAAATCGAATTGACATTTTCAACCGTGCGCGGTGCTTCCGACCGCTTGGCGGAATGGGCAGCGGACCCGAAGCGGACCGCCATTCTCACCGGCGACATACACACCATGGCTCAGCTGGCGGCTGCGGACACTGACAGCATTCGGCGGATCAACCTCGGCGGAATCCACCAGCAAGCCGGGCGTACCGAGCGGCTTCCATGGGTGTACCTCTCGGATGATGAACTGGACGAGCTGCGGACCATGGCCCAGGCGGGGCGGGAGATCACGGCGCAGGACGTCCCCACCACCGCGCCGGTGAGCCTCAAGGAGCTCGGGTGATCGGGGCGACCGAGCTCTGCCTGCTGCTCGTCTGGGGAACCATCGTCGCGGTGGACCTGGTCAGCGTGCCCCAGGCGCTGCTCGCGCGGCCGCTGGTTGCGGCGACGGTCGCCGGAGCCATCGCGGGAGACCTGGGCGCCGGGCTCGCTGTCGGGCTCCTGGTGGAGCTGTTCGCGCTCGATGTACTGCCGGTGGGGGCGTCGCGTTACCCGGACTACGGTCCCGGGACCGTGGGCGCGGTGCTGGTGGTTGCGCATCAGCCCAACCCGGTCCTCTGGATGGGAGCCGCGACCGGGCTCACACTTGTGGTGGCGCTTTCGGGCGCGGCCAGCATGCAGTGGCTTCGTCACAGGATTGCCCGGGACGTCCAGGTCCACGCTGGCCGGCTGGCTGCGGGAGACGGTTCGGCGATCCGGATGCTGCATCTCACATCGATCGGCAGGGATGCCATCCGCGGGCTGGCCCTCACCGCGGTGGCGCTGCTGCTGGCGCTGCTTCTTCGGCAGGTGGGGCCGCTGGACGAGCTGACCGGCACACTGCTCACTGTCGTGGCCACCGGCGCCGGGATCTCGGCGGCCATTCGCGGCGCAGCGCGGAGCTCCGGGCGGGGCGCCCGGTTCCGCTGGCTGGCGATGGGCGCGTGCGCCGGCGTGCTCCTGTCGGTGGTGCTGTGAAAGCTGCGCGCGCGGCGTGGTGGCGGCTCTTCTCGCTGCAGGGTTCATGGAACTACGATCGCATGGTCGGAGTGGGCATGGGGTTTGCCGCCAGGCCACTGCTCGAGGACCTGGGGCGACAGTCGCCCGAACGGCATGCAGAGGCGGTGGCGCGCTCGGCCGAGTTCTTCAACTCGCATCCGTACCTCGCCGGGCTCGCCCTCGGTGCATTGGCAAGGGCCGAGTACGACCAGGTGCCTGGCGAGCAGATCCTTCGCCTTCGCAACGCTCTCTGCAGCCCGCTGGGGGCACTCGGCGACCAGCTCTTCTGGGCCGGGCTTCTGCCCGCGGCGATGGGAGCGTCGCTTGCCGCCGTGGCACTGGGAGCTGGATGGATCGCGGTTGCAGCGGCCGTGGCGCTCTTTGCCGCCGTGCGCTGCTACGTGTCCGACTGGGCGCTCAGGCGGGGGCTGGCCACCGGCATGGCGGTGGGTCGAGCCATCGCCGACTCGCGCCTCCGCCGCGCCAGTGCGCTGGCGGGGATCGCAGCCAGCGCACTCGTGGGCCTGGCCATTCCCCTCGTGGCCACCCGGCTGGCTTCCGGCCTCACCACGCGGCAGGTAGCCGGCGTGCTGCTGGTTGCCGCCGCCGGGCTGGTGCTGGCCCGGCTGGCTGGAACGCGCTATTCGTCGCCGCGCTTCGCACTCGCGGCCCTCGGTGTGGTGCTCCTCATCCGATGGATCGCGCCATGATCGAACGTGAGGTCCTGATCGTCAATCCCCTCGGCCTGCACGCCCGGCCCGCGGCCCAGATTGTCCGGATCGCAGCAGGATTCCCCTGCCAGGTCTGGCTCGCCAAGGATGGCGAGCAGGTAAACGGCAAGAGCATCATGGGTGTGATGATGCTTGCTGCCGAGTGCGGCAGCACGCTGGTCATCCGGGCCGACGGCGAGGACGAGGCCCGCGCAGTGGAGGCGCTCGCCGCCCTCGTGGCGGACGGGTTCGGCGAAGCATGAGCGACGACGCCCGCCATCTCGCAGGGATCGGCGTTTCGCCGGGCACGGCCTGGGCACCGGCGATGGTGTTCCGGTTCGAGTTCCCGGAGATCCCGGACCGGACGGTCACCGACAGCGAGGTGGAAGGAGAGATCCGGCGCCTTCGCGGGGCGGTGCGTGTGGTGGTCGAGCAGCTCGAGGCCCTCAAGGCGCGCACCCTGCAGCGCGCGGGACCGGAAGGGGCGGCCATCTTCGACGCCCAGATCCTCATGGCTCAGGATCCCGACTTCCTCGCCGCGGTGGAGCAGGTCATTCGAAACAACCGGTTCAGTGCCGAGACCGCTTTCGAATTCAAGGCCCTCGAGCTGAGGCAGGCATTCTCCAGTTCACACAGCGCCAACCTGCGCGACCGCCTCGCCGACCTGCACGCAATCCAGATGCGGATGCTGCACCGCCTGCTCGGCCGGAAGGACGGCGACCCGTGGGCCATCACGCTGGACGAGAACGTGATAGTGGTCGCGCACGAGCTTTCACCCGGGCTGACGGTGCAGCTCGATCGCGACCACGTCGTGGGCCTGGTGAGCGAGGAGGGGACCCGGACTTCTCACGCCGCGATCCTGGCCCATTCGCTCGGCATCCCCGCAGTCATGGGCGCCAAGGGAGCGCTGGCCCGCGTGGGGGACGGCATGATGGTCCTGCTCGACGGCCAGACCGGCGAGATCCTGCTTGATCCCACGCCTGATGAACTGGACGCTGCGCGCACCCGGCTGAGCCGCCGTCACCGGTTCGAGCTCCAGCTGGAATCCGTGGTGCGGCTGCCGGCTGAGTCACCTGATGGGGTGCGCGTCACGCTGATGGGCAATGTGGACCTGCCCGAGGAGCTCGAGTCGGGAATGCGGAATGGTGCCGAGGGTGTGGGACTGCTCCGGACCGAGTTCCTGCTCACCGGCCGCAGCGCCATGCCCACCGAGGACGAGCAGGCGGCCTACTTCAAGCGGGTCGCATCGGCATTCCCGGGACAGAACATCATCATTCGGACCTTCGACCTTGGTGGGGACAAGTTTCCGGCCGCATTTGAGGCCCCCCAGGAACCGAACCCGTTTCTCGGGTGGCGGTCCATTCGCGTGTGCCTCGACCAGCCCGAGATCTTCCGGCCCCAGCTCCGGGCCGTGCTGCGAGCGGCCCACCAGCGGCCGATATGGCTGATGCTGCCGCTGGTGACGTCGGTCGAGGAGGTCGAGCTGTCGCGGGAGATGCTGGCGGAGGAGGCACGCACGCTGCATGCGGACGGGACTCCGGCGGCGGACTCGGTGCCGGTCGGTGTCATGATCGAGACCCCCGCGGCGGTTCTGATCGCCGACAGGCTGGCGGAGGTAAGCGACTTCTTCAGCGTCGGTACCAACGACCTCACCCAGTACACCCTGGCAGTGGACCGGGGCAATGCCCGGTTGGCCGGCAGGTTCACTTCGCACCACCCGGCGATGATTCGCCAGCTGCGCAGCGTGCGGGAAACGGGCGAAGCGGCGGGGCTGCACGTGAGTGTGTGTGGCGAGATGGCGTCGGACCCGCTCGACGCGATGCTCCTGGTGGGATTGGGGTACAGGGCACTCAGCGTGGCGCCGCCGGCGCTGCCTGCGGTCAAATGGCTGCTCCGCTCGGTGCCCATGGACGAGGCCGAACGGGCCGCAGCCGGGGCACTCGAGGCGCGGCGCGCGTCGGATGTCGTGGCGGTGCTCCGGGAAACGGCGGCTCGTCACGTCGACGTGCGGCTGCTGGACGCCGAGGGCGCCGTTGCCCGGCCGCTGGTGCCGCGCTAGCTTGCTGCCGTTCGTGTCCGCCCGTGCAAGCGGCATCCCAGCCTGACTTTCCCCGAACCGAGATCCCCAGCGATGGCAGCCTCGAAACGGCACGTGTTCACGTCGGAATCCGTCACCGAAGGCCACCCCGACAAGGTTGCGGACCAGATTTCTGACGCGGTGCTCGACGAGATTCTCGCCAAGGATCCGAATGGCCGCGTGGCCTGCGAGACGTTGGTCACGACCGGAATGGCCGTGGTGGCAGGTGAGATCACTACCAGCACTTATGTCCACATACCAGACGTGGTGCGCCGCACGGTGGAGCGGATCGGGTATACCGATGCCGAGTTCGGCTTCGATGCAGGATCCTGCGCGGTCATGGCTGCCATCGACCGCCAGTCACAGGACATCGCCCAGGGCGTCGACGAATCCCGCGGCCACCAGCAGGGTGCGGGCGACCAGGGAATGATGTTCGGCTACGCCAGCAACGAGACCCGCGAGCGGATGCCCCTCCCGGTTCTGCTGGCGCATCGAATCACCGAGCGGCTGGCCGCGGTGCGGAAGGGAACCCACGGCGCCCATGCGGTGGGCTGGCTGCGTCCTGACGGCAAGAGCCAGGTGTCGGTGGAGTACGAGGGCGACAAGCCGGTGCGGGTCCGCACCGTGGTGGTCTCCACCCAGCACGCCGAGCGCTGGCGGAACCGCACTCTTGGCAACCGCACCATCCGCGACACCGTGATCAACGAGGTGATTCGGCCCGTGCTCGAGAAGGCCGGGGTCGAGTCAGGCCGCGTGAAGTTCCTGATCAATCCCACCGGTCGCTTCGTCATCGGCGGACCGCACGGCGACGCCGGCCTCACCGGACGGAAGATCATCGTGGATACCTATGGCGGCATGGCCCGTCATGGCGGCGGAGCCTTCTCCGGCAAGGATCCCTCCAAGGTGGACCGCTCTGCGGCATACGCGATGCGCTGGGTGGCGCGCAACATCGTCGACGCCAGGCTTGCCCGGCGCTGCGAGGTGCAGGTCGCGTACGCCATCGGCGTGGCCGAGCCAGTGTCGATCATGGTCGACACCTTCGGCACCGGCGAGGTGCCGGACGCCCGGCTGGAGCAGGCGGTCCGCGAGGTATTCGACCTGACGCCCAAGGGTATCATCGCCGCGCTCAAGCTCAAGCGTCCCATCTACTCCCCGACAGCGGCATATGGTCACTTTGGGCGCAAGCCGTACTCTGCGAAATACCACGGGCTCGACGGTCGCACGAAGCGGCAGTACGACTTCTTCACCTGGGAAGAGTCCACCAAGGTGAAGGACCTGCTGAGCGCGGTCCGCTAGGCGATCATGCGGGAAGTGACGGTGGCTCACCTCGGCGTGGACCGGACCAACAACAGCCCGGTGGTGATCCTGCGCGAGAAGGACGGCTCGCGCGTGCTGCCAATCTGGATCGGGCCGGCGGAGGCGAGTGCCATCGCGATGGAGCTGCAGGGGGTCAAGGCCGCCCGACCCATGACCCATGACCTCCTGAAGCAGGTCATTGGCGGACTGGGCGGAAATCTCCGCCGGGTGGTGATCAGCGCGGTCAGGGAGAACACGTACTTCGCCGAGCTGATGATCCTGAGGGGTGAGGATGTATTCCAGGTGGACGCCCGTCCCAGCGACAGCATTGCCATCGCGCTCCGCTGCGGCGCGCCGATCTTCACCAGCGACGACCTCCTGGGCGATGGCGACAGCGGATCCGAGGTGCCCTCGCCCGATCCCTCTGCCGAGGCCGAGCGCCTCCGCCAGTATCTCGAGAAGCTCGATCCCCAGGATTTCG
>CAMLHP010000044.1 GCA_946479805.1 uncultured Gemmatimonadota bacterium
AAGCGTGCGGGCGCACGGATCGTAGCCTGACGACTGGTACCAGGCCGAACAAACTTACCGCCTTACCGCCTTACCGCCTTACCGATAGCTTGCAATACCCCGAACCCAGTCACAGGAGCATGACATGCGACGCGTAGTGCGAGTGCTGCTGGCAATCGTGATATCCATGGCCACCGCTGCGACCGCGCGGGGGCAGAACCTCCCGGTTGAGGATCCGGTGCTCCAGCGAATCTGGACACTGGGAATGGACAGCTCCAGGACCTGGGACCTGGCCCAGACCCTGATGGATTCTGTCGGCCCCCGGCTCACCGGCTCGCCCCTGCTCAAGCGGGGCAACGATTGGCTGGTTTCGATGTACCAGAAGTGGGGTATCGAGGCCCGCAACGAGCAGTACGGCACCTGGCGGGGCTGGGACCGCGGCTTCACCCATGTGGACCTGATCCAGCCGAGAGTACGGACCCTCGAGGCGACGCTGCTGGCCTGGAGCGACGGCACCAGGGGTCGCCCGGTAGAGGCCAAAGTGGTGGTCCTTCCCGTGGCAGCTGACTCGGCCGCCATGGCGCGGGCGCTGTCATCGCTCAAGGGCGCCTTTGTGCTGGCGTCGATGCCGGAACTCACCTGCCGGGCCCAGGACAACATCCAGGAGTTCGGCACTCCGGAAACGGTTGAGAAGCTGGCGAAGGAACGTGAGGCGCAGTCGGAAGCGTGGACCGCGCGGATGCGCGCCACTGGGCTCGGCACCGCCGAGCTGCACGACGCCCTCGCCAGGGCCGGGGTTCGTGGCATCCTGACCTCGCGGTGGTCGCGCGGGTGGGGCGTCAACAAGATCTTCGGCACCCGGGTCGAGAACGTGCCGGTGCTGGACGTGAGCTGCGAGGATTACGGGCTGCTCTGGCGGCTGGCCGAGCATGACCAGGGTCCTGTGATCCGGGTGGCGGCCGAGGGCAGGGACCTGGGTGAGGTGCCGGTGCACAACACCATCGCGGTGATTCCGGGCAGCGAGAAGCCGAATGAATATGTGATGCTCTCGGCCCACTTCGATTCGTGGGATGGTTCTTCCGGCGCGACCGACAACGGCACCGGCACCGTCGTCATGCTGGAGGCGATGCGGATACTGAAGCAGGTGTATCCCCAGCCGAAGCGCACCATCATCGTGGGCCACTGGGGAGGCGAGGAACAGGGCCTCAACGGCTCGCGCGCGTTCATGGCGGACCACCCGGAGGTCGTAGAGGGCATGCAGGCGCTCTTCAACCAGGACAACGGAACCGGCCGGGTGGTTCGGATGTCGGGCTCGGGACTGATCGATGCGGGCGGATTCCTGGCCCGCTGGCTGGCGCGCGTTCCGGAGGACATCACCCGCCACATCGAGCTGTCGGTGCCTGGCACGCCCGCTGGCGGCGGGAGCGACAACGCTTCGGCCGCGTGCTACGGCGCTCCGGGGTTCAGCCTGGGTTCGATCAGCTGGGACTACGGGACGTACACCTGGCACACCAACCGCGACACGTTCGACAAGATCATGTTCGACGAGATCCGGAACAACGCCACACTGACAGCGATGCTGACTTACCTCGCGGCGGAGGATCCGGACTTCATGGGGCGTGAGCGCCGGGTGATGCCGGTGGGCCGTGACGGAGAGCAGCGCAGCTGGCCCGAGTGCGTGACCCCGGCGCGGGCGTCGAACGAGAGTACCAGATAAGCAACTTCGTCCTGTTCACGCAGTTGCAGTTCCGCAGTTTTCCTGTCACCGAAACCCTGTCGCTCGCACGGACAGGCTCGAGGCGGGATCGCTGCTGAACATCAGAACCGCGGTTCGGTTCGATCGGGGTGGCAGGTAGTCGAGCACCACCGCACTTCGCTCTGCAGCGCCGCCGATGACGCCCTCCAGGGCAACGTCGGCGGCGGTTGCATCTCCGGCATTTTCGGCGGTGACAAACGCCAGCCAGCCGGCATCGAGGCGCACCACGCTGTCGACCGTGACGGAGATGTCCGGGGGCCGGTGCGGGCCGTCGAGCGCCGTGCGGACCAGGAAGCCCAGGAGGCCGAGGGTCAGGAGCAGGCCGAAGGCGGCCACCACCCACTCGGCCGCGGGTATCGGCTGCTGCTTCTTGCGGGCGGTCACAGGATCAGCCGCGCCGCCGCGGCCCCAACCGAAGCGGGGAAGCCCAGCACCACCACTTCGGATATCACAAATGCAAGCGAAGTGTCATCGGTGCGGCCGAAGAGCCACAGCATCAGAAGGGAGGCAAGCAGGGCTAGTGCATAGCCCGCGACGCTGAACCGAAGCACTACCGAGGTCACGGTCATGCCCTCCGCCCGCTGATGATGGCCCTTGAACTCGAGCGAGTACACGAAGGCGTGCATGATGGCCAGCGACGCCAGCACCAGGCCGATGCTGTGCCAGGGGCTCATCATGGCAGCCAGCTGCACCACCTCCTCGGTGGGTGCCACGTTCATTGAAAGGAACAGCGCGCCGGTCAGCATGGCCAGCAGCTGGGCTGGATAGTTCTGCCGCATTCGGCGATCGCGCTTCCGTTGCTCGCGGTTCTCCTGGTCGGGCGCCGCATGCAGCTGGCTCTGGGCCAGCAGCGCTCCCATCGCTCCCGCCACCGCCAGCAGCCCGATGGCCCCTGCGGCCTCCCTCATCGAGGTCCCCGTGGCCACCACGTGAAGCAGGAGCAGCACCGCGACACTCATCAAGAAGCCCACCGCCAGCGCCACGAGCGCATCGACGCCGTCCTGCACCAGCTCCACGGTGGGCTCGAATCCCACAAGGTGCGAAAGTCCCACCAGCACCGGAAGCGAAACCAGCATGAACAGCATGAGCCGGACCGGGGACATGGTGTGTCCCATCGCCCACATCTCCATGGTCATGAAGAGCGGCAGCGCGAAGATGATGGCCCCGCCCGAAGCCCGTGCCAGGCCCCGCAGGAAGTGCCGAGTTGCCGCGTCGATGGGAGGGCTCCTTTCGTCCTGCCGCCTAGCCGCGCGGCCCATTGACAAGCTACTTTCGGGGCCCGAAAGCGGCTGGTGACGTGACCCGCCGTTACCATCAAGAGGAGCAGAATGCTACGCCAAGGCCTGCTGTGGCTCTCCCAACAGGATAGCATCTTCCGGCTGGTTCGCAGCAATCCACTGGCCTGGAAGTTCGCCTCTCGGTTCGTGGCTGGCGAGACCGTCGAGGAAGCGGTGGCTGTCGCGTCCCGCCTGGCCACTACGGGGATAACGGCCTCGATCGACCTTCTGGGCGAAAGCGTTTCCCGGCCCGACGAAGCGATCCAGGCCAAGGACCAGTACCTCCGGATGCTGGACCAGATGGCTGCGGCCGACGGCATCGAGGTCAACGTCTCGGTCAAGCTGACCCAGATGGGCTTGGACATCGACGAGGCCCTCTGCCTGCGGAACATGCAGGAGATTCTCACCCGCGCAGCCGCGCTCAACGGCTTTGTCCGGCTGGACATGGAGAGCTCGGACTACACCCAGCGCACCCTCGACTTCTTTGCCAATCAGCTGCACCCCTCGTTCGGCAACCATTGCGGCGTGGTGATCCAGTCGGCGCTCCGCCGCTCTCAGTCAGACATCGACAAGCTCATCGGGATGGGCGCGCGGGTGCGGCTCTGCAAGGGTGCCTACCTCGAGCCGGCCAGCGTGGCATTCCCCGACAAGGCGGATGTCGACGCCAATTACATCATGCTCATGGAGCGGCTGCTGCTCGAGGGGAACTATCCCGGGCTCGCCACCCACGATGCCGACATCATTACCCACGCGCGCGAGTTCGTTGCGCAGCACTCCATCGCAGCGGAGAAGTTCGAGTTCCAGATGCTTTATGGGGTCCGGCGTGACCTGCAGCACCAGCTGCGCGACGCGGGGCACCGCATGCGGGTGTACGTTGCCTTCGGGACCCAGTGGTATCCCTACCTCATGCGCCGGCTGGCTGAGCGGCCCGCCAACATCGCATTCATGCTCGGCAACCTTGTGAAGGAGTCCGTCAGCAGAGGGTGACCGATTTTACGCTGGGTGGATACATGGCCACCCATGGGCGGGCCGCAGCGTTCGGCGGCAGCGACGGGGAGTCCTACTCGGTGGGCCTGTTCACCGAAGAGCAACCCGACGATCGGGGACGCTACGGCGCCGCGCTGCTGTTCGTGCGCTGGTCGCGCGCCGGCGACCGTCCGGTGGGGCACGTCGAGACCCCGGCGCTCGCGTGGGGACAGACACCCGAGGAGGCGGAGGAGCGCCTCAAGGCGCTTTCGCTCTTTGACGTGAAGGCCGCACTGGACGAGGCGATAGCCGCATCGCCAGGTGAGTGGTGAGCGAGAACGCCGAAGTCCTCCGGGGGCGGGTGCTCGAGCGGGACGGCGCCGGCTACCGGGTGCTGGTCGCCACCACCGAGTACCGGGCGGTGCTCAGGGGCAGGGTCAAGCGCGACACCGACAAGCTGGTCGCCGGCGATGTGGTCGAGCTGAAGCCCGAGGCCGGCGGCGAGCTGCTGGCGATAACCGGCGTTGAGCCCAGGCGCACGCTCCTGGAGCGCCGGGTTCCCGATGGCCGGGGCACTCGACCGGTGGCAGCGAATGTCGATGAGATTTTCGTGGTCGCGTCGGTCCGGGACCCGGCACCCGTGCCCCAACTGCTTGACCGGCTGATGGTGCTGGCAGAAGTGAGTGGCATCCCCGCGACGCTGGTCATCACCAAGGTGGACGTGGCGCCCCCCGATGAGTTGGTGGAGCGCTTCCGTCTCACCGGATATCCCATCTGCCAGGCCAGCGCCGCCACCGGCGCCGGTGTCGATGCGTTCAGCGAAGCGCTGCGGCGCCATACGTCGGTGATTACCGGGGCTTCAGGGGTGGGAAAGTCGAGCCTGCTGAACGCGGTACAGCCGGGACTGGGGCTGCGGGTTGGTGCGGTGAGCGAGAAATCCCGTCGAGGCCGCAACACCACTGTCAGCGCGGTCATGATACCGCTGGCGAGGGGCGGCTTCCTGGTCGACACGCCGGGATTCAGCGACGTGGGTCTCTGGGGAGTGAATCCCCGCGAGCTGGCGTCGTGCTTCCCCGAGATGCGCCCCTACATCGGCACCTGCCGGTTCAACGACTGCCAGCACCAGCACGAGCCGGGCTGCCAGGTTCTGGAGGCCGTGGCCCGAGGCGAAATCCTGGCAGACCGGCTCCGGAGCTATCACCTGTTGCTGGAGGAGGCGAAGGCGGAGCCGAAAGACTGGGAGTGAGCAAGTTACGAGTCACGAGTAACAAGTGACCACTCGCGACTCGCGACTCGTGGCTCGTGACTACTTCTCCGTCACCCTCACCGCTATCCGCCGGTTCTGCTGCCGTCCCTCCTCAGTGTTGTTGTCACCCACAGGATGCTGGGCGCCATAGCCTTCCGATTCCAGTCGGTCGTCATCGATGCCCATTGCCACCAGTTCGCGCATCACGCTGCCGGCCCGGCTCTCTGACAACCGCTGGTTGGCCGCGGCGTCGCCGGTATTGTCGGTATAGCCACCGATCTTGACGTCCACCTCGGGAAATGCTTCCAGGATGGCCGCGACGTTGCGCAGCTGCTCCTGCGATTCCGGCTTGAGCGTGGCCGATCCGGTCTCGAACAGCAGCCGGTCGAAGTTGAACCAGGTGGTGTCGTTGACCTTGCTGGCGTCATCCTGGATGAACGTCACCAGCTGGCTTTCGAGCCCGGTCGAGGGGACCGAAAGCGTCGAGCCATTGGGTAGCGAGATGGTCCGGGTCCCGGCGCCATAGGCCGACACATCGCCCGGCTCCATGGTCGGGGTCGGCGCCGCAAGGGTGTCGGTTGCGACGGCAGGCATGTCGGGTGTCCGGTTCCGGGACAGGAACCAGACAAGCGCCAGCGCGAAAATTGCCGCCACCGCGGCCCAGCCGAGTCCGCCCTTCCCCCGTGGCTCGTTCGTGATTCCGCTCATCCTCGGCCCTACCGCGGGCGCACCACTCAGGACCGACGAAAAGTCGGCCGGAGCCAGTCCGCGGATGGAATCGCGCTGGCCCAGGAGCAGCGAGCCCAGCCCGCTGGGAGAAAGCCCCTCGTTCCGGACCCGGCTCGAGATCAGGCTTAGCAGCACGGGAGCGATCAGCGACAGAAGGCCGTTGGCGGTGGATGTGCGGACACCGGCGGACCGGCTCACGGCCTCGCCGACGCTCGCGGTGTTGCCGCCGAATGCCAGGCGCAGCAGGCGGTCTCCCAGTCCGCCGGCCACCGAACCTGCAGGGCCGCCGGAGAGGAGGTCGCCGATGCCGCCGGGGGTGGCGTCTCCGATCGCGTTGTTGCTGATGAGGCCATGCAGGTCGCGCATGGCAGCGGGATCGTTGGCCTTGTTGATCAGGCCGAGGAGTATCGAGCCGAAGCCGGCCTCAACTCCCCGGCTGATGCCGGATTCCGACTCCCCGAACCGGTCGGCAATCGACTTCACCGTATCGGGGGTCATAAGGGAGCGAAATCCGTCGATCAGGGTGGTCGACATGAAGCACCTCCACGCAGTGCGGTAGGTTCGAAGTGGAACACCTGGAGCAGGTCAAGAACGTCAACCAGTCCAAGCTATTGTCCACTCCGCGCCGCACCATGACCCACGTCACCGTCGTTTCTCCCAGCGGTCGGCGTCACGGGTCTCCACCTTCTCCATCATCCGGTCGAACGCCGCGTCCAGGTCGATACTCTCGCGGTTGGCCATGCATATGATCACAAAGAGGATGTCGGCCATCTCCATGCCGAGGTCGCCCTCGGGTTCCTCGGGCTTCCGGGTCTTCTGGCCAAACCGGTGGTTCACCTCGCGAGCGAGCTCTCCCACCTCCTCGGCCAGGCGGGTCATGTTGGTGAGGGGATCGAAGTAGCCGGCCTCGTACTGGCTGATCCACTGGTCGACACGGGACTGGAGGGGTGCGAGCATGGGAGATTGGGGTTAGGGACTGGGGATTGGGGACCGCAGGATATGGCCTTACGCCCTACGCCCTACGCCTTACGCCTTACGCCTTACGCCTTACGCCTCAGGCCTTAGATTAGGGGTACCGCCATGTCACGGCCAGCCCGGGGCCGCCAATTAGTCCCTTACCTGCCACGCCCATGCGCTCGCGCGATCGTATTCTTGGCAACCTCGAGACGATCTATAGAGAGTCGTACGACCGCGCAAAGGAAACTGCCGACGAGCGCCGAATGGTGGAGCTCGACTGGGCCTACATGCGCGACCAGCTGATGCTGGAAATCCTGCTCGACATCCGGGACCTGTTCTCCGTTGCTCCCGCCGCCGCCGGCGGCACGGCGCTGGAGAAGCTCGAAGCCATCCGCCGACTGACCAAACTTCGCTAGCCGAGGTGCTTGCTCCGATGCCGCAGCCATCCGCCCGCTTCCTGCTCGTCCTCGCCCTTGCCGCCTGCAGCGCCGCCGATGGCGGGCCGCCAGTCGGACCTCCCCAGGCCGCCGACCTGGTCATCTACGGCCGGGTGTGGACCGGCGACAGCGCCGCACCCTGGGCAGGAGCCCTGGCAGTGGCGGGCGACAGCATCGTGGCTGTGGGCGACAGCGCCAGCGTGGCAACGTACGTGGGCGAGAACACGCGGGTCATCGACAACGGCCGGGCCATGGTGGTTCCGGGCTTCATGGATGGGCACGCTCACTTCTCGTCGGGCGGCTATCAGCTGGCCAGTGTGGACCTGAGGGACGCGAACACGCCCCAGGAGTTCATCCAGCAGCTCAAGGCGTATGCGGCCGCTCGTCCCAAGGGTGAGTGGATCACTGGCGGGGACTGGGACCATGAGCGGTGGATCGGGGCGCCACTGCCCGACAGGGCCTGGATCGACAGTGTCACGCCCAACAACCCGGTATTTGTCAACCGTCTCGATGGCCACATGGGCCTCGCAAACACCAGGGCACTGGAACTCGCAGGTGTGAGCGGGTCGCAGCCGGATCCCTCCGGCGGAACCATTGTCCGTCGCAGCGACGGCAGCGCCACCGGAATCCTGAAGGACGAGGCGCAGAACCCGGTGTATGCGGCGATGCCGGCCTCGACCCCGGCGCAGGCCGATTCCGCCATCGCCCGCGCCACCGACTGGGCCGCGTCGAAGGGCGTCACCGGAGTGTCGTCGGTGAGCGCGCCCTGGTCCGAAGTGGCGGCGCTCAAGCGGGCGCGGGACGCTGGAACCCTCAAGACGCGGGTGTCGGTGTACGTGCCGCTGGAGCAGTGGCGCCAGGCGGCGGAATCTCTTCGGGTAAACGGCCCGGGCGACGAATGGATCCGGGTGGCGGGGGTCAAGGGCTACGTGGATGGCTCGCTCGGTTCGGGCACCGCCCTCTTCTTCGAGCCCTACAGCGATGATGCGTCCACGTTCGGGCTGATGGTGACGCCGGAAGATTCGTTGCGACGCTGGACCAGCGCCGCTGACAGCGCGGGGCTGCAGGTGGTGGTGCACGCCATCGGCGAGCGGGCCAACGCGGTGCTGCTGGACATCTTTGACAACGTGACTGCGACCCGTGGCGCGCGCGACCGCCGGTTCCGGGTCGAGCATGCGCAGCATCTCCGGCCTTCCGATGTGGGGCGGTTCTCGCGGCTGGGCGTGATTGCCTCGATGCAGCCCTATCATGCCGCCGACGACGGCCGCTGGGCGGGCAAGCGACTGGGACCCGGGCGGGTGAAGCACAGCTACCAGTTCCGCTCGCTGCTGGACAGCGGCGCCGTGGTCACGTTCGGTTCCGACTGGACCGTGGCACCTATAGACCCGATCCTCGGAATCAAGGCGGCGGTGACGCGGCAGACGCTCGACGGAGCCAACCCGGGCGGCTGGATTCCAGAGGAGAAGATCAGCGTGGACGAGGCTCTGAGGGCATACACGGCTGCCAATGCCTATGGTGTATTCGCCGAGAACTCGCGCGGGGTCATCAAGCGGGGCTATCAGGCGGACATTGTGCTTTTGGATCGCGACCTGACCACGGTGCGGCCGGACCAGATAGACCAGGCCGTGGTTCGGGCCACAGTGGTGAACGGGAAGGTTGTGTACGAGCGAGGGGAGTAGCCTGGCTCCGCAATGGCTCCCCGTCCCCATCGCCGCGGGCTATCTTCCCGGGGTCATCGAGGGCATTTCCCAGGCTGCTGAGGTTCCATGGCTACACGCACGTCCCAGCGTTCCAAATCGGCGTCGGCCCGTCTGGAGAAGGCGGAGCTGCTGGAGCTCTACCGCATCATGCTGCTCTCACGCCGGCTGGACGACAAGGAGATCCAGCTCAAGCGCCAGAACAAGATCTTCTTCCAGATCTCCGGCGCCGGCCACGAGGCGATACTGGCCGCGGCGTCGAAGGCCTTCCGCCCGGGTCACGACTGGTTCTACACCTACTACCGCGACCGGGCGCTCTGTCTCGGCCTCGGCATGACCGCCACCGAGCAGCTGCTCTCGGCGGTGGCCGCAGCCGACGACCCCAATTCGGGTGGCCGGCAGATGCCGTCCCACTGGGGCCACAAGGACCTCAACATCGTCAGCGCATCCAGCCCGACCGGTACCCAGTTCCTGCAGGCGGTGGGCTGCGCCGAGGCGTGGATGCGATACTCCCGCATCGATGGACTGGCCGACACGGAGAAGCCCATCCAGTCGGATGAGGTGGTCTTCTGTTCCACCGGCGACGGCACCACCAGCGAGGGCGAGTTCTGGGAGGCACTCAACTCGGCCACCAACCTGAAGCTGCCAGTGGTATTCGTGGTGGAGGACAACGGCTACGCCATATCGGTCCCGGTGGAGGTCAACACCCCAGGCGGCTCGATCTCGAAACTGCTCACCGGATTTCCCGGGCTGTTCATCCAGGAGTGCGACGGCACCGACGTCTTCGAGAGCTACGACACGCTGACGCGCGCGGTCGAGTACTGCCGCCAGCGGAAGGGCCCTGCGCTGGTGCACGCGCACGTCATCCGTCCCTACAGCCACTCGCTCTCTGACGACGAAGTGTTCTATCGTCCCAAGTCGGAGCGCGATGCCGAGGCGCTGCGCGACCCGGTGGTGACGTATCCCCGGGTGCTGGTGGAGCAGGGCGTCGCCACCGAGGCCGAGATCGAGGCCATCAGGCAGGCGGTGGAGGAAGAGATCGAGGTCGCGACTGAGGTGGCGCTGGCCGCACCGCAGCCGGCCACCGACACGGTGTACCAGTACGTCTATTCTCCCGATGTGGACCCTACTTCGGAGCAGTTCGACACCGAGGAGGATCCCCGCTTCCAGGGCGAGCCCACCACCATGGTGGACCTGCTCAACGCCTGCCTCAAGGAGGAGATGGCGCGGGACCCGCGCATCGTGATGTTCGGCGAGGACGTGGCCGACTGCAGCCGCGAGGAACACATCGAGGAGGTCAAGGGCAAGGGCGGGGTGTTCAAGGTCACGTGGGGACTGCAGCGTACCTTTGGCAGCAACCGGGTGTACAACTCACCGCTCGCCGAAGCCAACATCATCGGGCGCGCGATCGGCATGGCGACGCGCGGGCTGAAGCCGGTGGTCGAGATTCAGTTCTTCGACTACATCTGGCCGGCCTACATGCAGCTCCGCAACGAGCTGGCGCTGATGCGCTGGCGGTCGAACAACGCCTTCAGCGCACCGGTGGTGGTGCGGACGACTTACGGCGGGTATCTCAAGGGCGGCGCGATCTATCACTCCCAGACCGGCGCGTCGATCTTCACCGCGGTGCCCGGTATCAGGGTCATCTGCCCCAGCACGGCCCTCGACGCCAACGGGCTCCTTCGCACCGCAATCCGGAGCGACGACCCGGTGCTTTTCCTCGAGCACAAGCATCTCTATCGCCAGACCTACAACAAGGCGCCCAACCCGGGACCCAACTTCATGATCCCGATGGGCAAGGCCCGGGTGGTGCGTGAAGGCACCGACCTCACGGTGGTGACCTACGGTGCCGTGGTCCAGCGGACCCTGGTGGCGGCCAAGGAGATGGAGGAGAACCACGGCGTGAGCGTGGAGGTCATCGACCTGAGGACGCTCTCGCCGGTGGACTGGGAAACGATCTACGCGTCAGTGCGGAAGACCAGCCGCGTTATCGTGGCGTACGAGGATTCGCTGAGCTGGGGCTACGGCGCGGAGCTGGCGGCGCGGATAGCGGACGAAACGTTTGCCTGGCTGGATGCGCCGGTGCGGAGGGTGGCGGCCACCGACACCTTCGTGGCCTATGCGCCGGAGCTGGAAGACGTCATCCTGCCGCAGGTGGAATCGCTGCGGGCGGCGATGACGGAGATGATGGCGTATTGAATCAGGAGCGGCCGGCTGGCCGCCCGGTTACCGAAGTGCTTCCCTGATCTCGGCCTGCGCCGCGAGGGCGTGGTCCACATTGCGGCTCACCGCGCGGGCCTGCTGGGTCACCTGGGAGAGTTCTCCCGCGGCCGACCCGAGGTCCGACGTGGTGAGCCGCAACATGTCATAGCGCAGGTTCTGCATCGCCAGGCGGCACGACTCGAGGTTGGTGGTGAGCTGCTGGTGGCGTGAAAGCAGGGAGCCCAGGGCATCGCGCTGGCGCTGCAGCAGCTCGGCCTGGCGAACCCGCTCGTCGCTGTCGGGCAGGTTGGCAATTTCGGCGATGCGGGCGTCGATCCGGCCCAGCGCGTTGTCGTCGGTCATGTCCTGCTTCATGAGCGAGAGTGACCGTGCCAGGTCGGTGGCCCGGGTATAGAGCCCGTCCACCGTCTCCTGGATGTCCGCGAGGTCCTTCCGGGTTTCCGCAGGCAGCCGCTCCACCAGCCGCAGGATGTGGCTCCGGTCGTCGCGGAGCTGCTTCAGGACCAGGTAGTACTCCCCGAACTCATTCGGCATCGGAAGCGGCAACTGGCGCGGGAGCTTGGCGCCGGGGGCCAGTTGCGCGCCGCCGCCCCGCGAGCCGGGTGCAGGCGGCGGGCTCAGCACGTCGCGCCAGGTGTATCCCATCTGCCAGAGCGTGGCGTACTGCTTGAGCAGGCCGATCCCCATGCCAAAGGTGGGGAAGAGGAACCAGGGGAATTCCAGGATGCCGGGTGCCACGAGGTTGATGCCGAAGCTCCCGATGGACACCGCGGCCCAGCTGGCGAAGCGGGCCCGGACCTGCTGGACGATCTTCGGCTCGCCGGTGTCGGGCAGTGCAACTTCATCGCGGTTGCGGCGACCTGGGCGTCTCTCCCAGTTGCGGTCCCACTGGCGGGGTGATGCCGGGGGGCGCGGAGCCGGCAGGCCCGCGCGCCCTGTGGGACCGGGGATCCTGGCTGCACCCGGCTCGCGGACCGGCGAGCGGTTGAGGGCGCGGGCACCGGTCCGGGACTGCTCGGCTGGAGGCCGGGCTGCGCGCCAGCCGAGGCCGGTCGGGGTGTAGCCGGTAACGGTGCGGCTCTCGAGCGCGCGCCTGAGGGCATCGGCGGTGGGCCAGCGGTTCTCGGGGTCCTTCTCGAGACAGCGCGCCACGGCCAGGGACAGATCCTCGGGCACCTCGACCCGGCGGCTCCGAAGGTCGGGGGCCGGCTCGGTGATCTGCTTCATCAGGATGCCGGCCACCGTGGGAGCGGTGAACGGCAGTTCCCCTGTCAGCATCTGGTACGTCACGATGCCGAGGGAGTAGAGGTCGGAGCGGCCGTCGATCTCGCGCTCGCCGGCTGCCTGTTCGGGGCTCATGAACTGGGGCGTGCCGATGGCGACACCGGCGCCGGTGAGCGTGGCTCCGGAGGCTGACGACAGCGCCTTGGCGATGCCGAAGTCAGTGACCATCACCCGGCCGCGAGTGCCCTCGAGCAGGATGTTGTCGGGCTTGATGTCGCGGTGGATGATGGAGACCGCGTGGGCGGCGGAGAGTGCGTCGGCGGTCTCGCGCATGATGCGGCGGGCCTCCTCCACCGGCAGGCGGCCGCGCCGCTTGAGCCGTCCGCCGACCGATTCGCCGTCCACGTATCCCATCACGAAGTAGACCAGCCCCTGGCCCTCGCCGACCGAGTGGATGGGGACGATGTGGGGATGGGAGAGGCGGGCCGCGGTCTGGGCCTCGCGGGTGAAGCGCTGGCGGATCTCCTGCTGGAATGCGAGCTCCGGCGGGAGGACCTTGATGGCGACCCGACGCTGCAACCGATTGTCGGTTGCACGGTACACCACGCCCATGCCGCCGCGCCCGACTTCACCCTCGATGGTGTACGCGTCGCCGAGGGCGTCCGCGAGTCGAGCGGCAAGCGGCTTGTCGTAGGGTTCGGTCATCGGCCTCGTGGCGCGGGGTGCTGGGAATCCGGAATCTAGGGCACAAGAGGTGGAAGGGGTAGAAGAGGCGGGAACAACGGTAGAAGGGGTAGAAGAGGTAGAAGAGGAGCAGCGGGGCGGCCCTCGTCTGCCTCTTCTACCCCCTCCACCTCTTCTACCTCTTCTACCCCTTCTACCGCAGTCAGAGCTCCCGCCCCGGCCCCGTCTGGCTCCCCGGCTCGCTGAATCCCGTGGTGCTCCGGTAGTGCCGCCGGGCCACCTCGGTGTCATGCTGCATCCGGGTTAGCCAGCCTTCCCAGCGCGACCGCATCGGCACGATGAGCCCGCCGCCGACGCCCACTATCAGGATGCCGCTGATCGTCGCCAGCACCGCTATCAGTACCGGCATGGTGACCGTGGTGGCGATACCGATCTGGTTCAGCGCAGCTATCAGACCCAGGCCGATGACGAAGATCGCGGCGATCTTCGCCAGCGTCCTTCCATAAGAGAGCCCACCCAGCACCCCGCTCAGGATCTCCCGCACCGCATTCGCTATCGCCACCGAAATCACCACGATCAGCACCGCCACGATGGCCCTCGGCAGCCACGCGACGATCTGGTTCACTATGTCGCTGATGGCGTTGGGCCCGAACGGCTGGAGCGCCAGCTGCAGCGCAAGCAGCAGGATGCCGTAGTACACCAGTTGAGCAATGAGCTCTATCGGCCCGAATGCGGGGGAGAAGAATCTTGTTATGCCGCTGCGCTCGATCACCCGATTGAAGTCGATCTTCCCCAGCAGCACCGCAACCAGCTTCGACAGCGCCTTCGCGATGAACCAGCCCAGCAGGAGAACGATGACGAAAATCAACACCTTCGGCAGGAAGGTCACGATCGAGTCCCAGGCGCGGGTCGCTGCTCCGCGCTCCCACGGCACCGACTGCACGGCGGTAAGCATGAGGCACTCTCCCGTCGAGGAAATGTTCCTTGCGAGCCTCCAATGTGGGCCTCGATGCACCGAAGGGGCAAGCAGGAGATCTCGGCGGGCCAGAATGGCAGCGTAAGGAGCGGTTTCTGACACTTTCGTCAGGTGTGGCTCCTGAGGGGCGCGCTCATGATTCGGTTCTCAATGGCGCAAACGCTTCCGCGGATACACCTTACGAGATGCGGGGATCAATGGCACGACCGCTGCACTGGGGTGTACCAATTCGCCGCCGCGCGACTCACCGCCCAGGCGGCCTCATCTTGAAGGAGTCCGGATGTCCGAACGCCTGACATTGCCGGTGCTGCCCCTCCGCGAAGT
>CAMLHP010000045.1 GCA_946479805.1 uncultured Gemmatimonadota bacterium
GGAGCTGGTGCGGTTCACCACCCACGTCGAGGCGTGCCGCCAGGCCCTCGCCACCAACGCGGCGGTGGGCAAGCAGCTCGGCTTCCTGGCCCAGGAGATGGGCCGCGAGGCCAACACCATCGGCTCCAAGGCCAACGACGCCGGTATCGCCAGCCTGGTGATCCACGTGAAGGGCGACCTCGAGAAGATCCGCGAGCAGCTGGAGAACCTCGAGTGAGGCCGTTCGTGCTGGTGCTGTCGTCCCCGTCGGGTGGCGGCAAGACCACCATCGCCCGCTCGCTGCTCGAGGGCAGGGAAGAGCTGGGCTACTCGGTGTCGGCCACCACCCGCGCGCGCCGGCCGAGGGAGAAGGACGGAGTCGATTACCACTTCGTCTCGCGCGGTGAGTTCGAGGCCAGGGTGGCTGCCGGCGAGTTCGCTGAATGGGCCACGTACGGCGGCGAGCTCTACGGGACGCTGAAGTCGGAGCTGGCGCGGCTTGCGGCAGAGGGACGCACGGCGGTACTCGACATCGAGATCCAGGGCGCCCGCCAGATTCGCGAGACTGTGGCGGGCGCGGTGCTGGTGTTTGTGCTTCCGCCCTCGGGGTCGGTACTGGCTGCGCGACTCAAGCGCCGTGGCACCGAGACTCTGAAGATGCTGGAGGAGCGGATGCGGCGCGCCGCCGAGGAAATGGCGGAGGCCGGCGAGTACGACTACGTCGTGATCAACAACGACCTCGTAAGTGCGGTATCGGCTGTCGCCGCGATAATCGACTCCGAGGGCCGCCGGGTGCGGCGGCTGCCTACGCTGGCGGACGACGTGGCCCGCCTCAAGGAAGAAGTACTTCGCGAAGCTGCGGCGCTGGCCGCTGCGTCGCCAACCTGATTGCAACAGGAGCAGAGATGCGTATCGTCACCCCGACCGAAGTCGCCCGCCAGTCCGGCAACAAGTACCTCGGCGTGCTGGTGGCCGCCAAGTTCGCGCGGTACCTCAATGAGTTTCCCGCGGGCCACGAGGCCGTCGCAGGCGAGGCCAAGCTGACCACGAGGGCGCTCGAGGCGCTCGTGGATGGCGACCTGAACTACAAGCTGGTTCGCCGCCGCCGCTCCGAAGCGTGACATCCTGGTCCGGCCGGCGCGTCGTCCTCGGCGTGACTGGCGGGATCGCGTGCTACAAGAGCTGCATGCTGGCCCGCCGACTGGTCGAGGCGGGCGCCCGCGTGGACGTGGTGCTCACGCGAGCGGCCGCGGAGTTCGTGCGGCCTGTCACATTCGAGGCGCTCGTAGGTCGCCCCGTGCTGACCTCCCTCTGGGAGCCAGGCGGGGCGCTGGCACATATCCGTCTCGGTGAGGACGCCGACGTCATCATCGTGGCTCCTGCCACCGCCCACCTGATTGCCCGGCTGGCCCAGGGGATGGCAGACGACCTTCTGACCGCGCTCCTCCTCGCCACCAGGGCACCGGTGCTGCTGGCGCCGGCCATGAACGACGAGATGTTTGCGGCGCCGACCACCAGGGCCAACCTGGCGGCGCTTGCCGCGCGGGGCATCGCCTCCGTGGGCCCCGAGATCGGAGCGCTCGCGGAGGGGCCGAGCGAGAGGCCGGGGCGAATGAGCGAGCCCGACACCATAATGCTCCATGCAGAGCGCCTCCTCTCGTCGGTGACAAGCGGTCTTGCCGGGAAGCGGGTTGTCGTCACCGGCGGGCCCACCCGCGAACCGCTTGATCCGGTCCGGGTCATCACCAATCGGTCCAGCGGAAGGATGGGCATCGCGCTGGCCGAGGCGGCATGGGCCCGGGGTGCCAGTGTGCGCCTGGTCATGGGGCCGGGTTCGCTCCGGGCGCACCCGGGCGTCGAAGTCGCGTCCGTTGAGACCACTTGGGAGATGCAGGAGGCGGTCGCCCACGAACTGCCCCGGGCCGACGTGCTCATCATGGCGGCAGCACCTGCCGATTATCGCGCCCGCGAGACCGCGACTGTCAAGCGGCCCCGTAGCGGCGGCCCGCTGGAAGTCTTGCTCGAGCCGACCGACGATATCCTGCTGGCCACGCAGCCACGGCGGAAGCCGGGCTCCGTGATGGTCGGGTTTGCGCTCGAAACCGGGGACGCAGTCCAGAAGGGCCGGGCAAAGCTTCAGTCCAAGGTGCTCGACCTGATCGTGGTCAACGACGCACTCGAGCCGGGTGCCGGGTTCGAGGTCGACACCAACCGGGTTGTGATCCTCGGGAACGACGGGTCGGAAACTCCGCTTGCGCTGGCCAGCAAGCGCGAGGTGGCCGAGGGCATCCTCGACGCGGTGGAGGCACGCCTTGGCTGACGCCCGCGAGCGATACCTGCGGCAGCAGGCGGAACTTGGCGGGAATGAGGTGGTGCTGGATGGCCTTCCAGCCGCCGAGCCGCCGAGCCGCCCAGCCGACTGGCGCGCCGGCGCCCCAGCGATTCCCGAAGCCGGCATCGAGGCCTTCTCGCCCATGGTGCCGCTGGTGGGTGACCCGCTCGCGGGGCTCGACACCCTGGATCAGGTCGCGGAGCGGGTGCGCTCGACGTATTGTTGCGGACTCTGCCCCGACCGCAAGAACGCTGTTCCGGGCGAGGGGAGCGCCACCGCGAGGCTGGTGCTGGTGGGCGAGGGTCCCGGGGCCACCGAGGACGAGACCGGGCGCCCCTTCGTGGGGCAGGCGGGTAAGCTGCTGGAGGGCATCCTCGCCGCCATCGAGCTCCGCCGCGAGGATGTGTTCATCTGCAATGTGGTGAAGTGCCGGCCACCCCAGAACCGGAAGCCGCTGCCGGAGGAAATCGAGGCCTGCATGCCGTACCTCCGGCGGCAGCTCTCGATCCTCCGGCCCAAGGTGATCCTCGCGCTGGGCGCCACCGCTGCAGAGACGCTGCTGGGCGTGCGGAAGCCGCTGGGCGCGCTTCGCCTCAAGGTCCATCGCTACGACGGCATCCCGCTCGTCGTCACCTATCACCCCGCGGCGCTGCTCCGCAATCCAAACTGGAAGAAGCCTACCTGGGATGACGTCCGGATCGCCCGACAACTACTCGACGCCTGACCCGTACATCGGGCGGGCGGCGCCCTGGAGCAGCGAGGCCGAGCAGGCGGTGCTCGGAGCCATGCTGCTGGACCAGGACGCGGCGCTCCGCGCGACCGAACTGCTCGACGACACCATGTTCTACCGGGAGGCGAATCGCCGACTTTTCCGGGCCATGGTGGCGCTAACCGAACGCCGGACCGTCATTGACCATGTGACGTTGCGGGACGAGCTGGTCCGCCGGGGCGAGCTGGATTCGGCCGGCGGTCTCGAGTACGTGGGCGAGCTGCTGGATGCCGTGCCCACCGCGGCAAATCTCGAGTTCCACTCCCGCATCATCCGGGAGAAGGCGGTGCTCCGCCGGCTGATCGAAAGCGCGACGGCGATAGTCACCGAGGCCTACGACCCCAAGACCCGGGCCAACGAGCTGCTGGATTCAGCTGAGGCCAGGATCTTCCAGATCTCCCAGCAGCGGGGCGACGAGGGTTTCACCCGCCTCAAGGAGATGCTGTGGCCGACGATGGAGCGCATAGAAACGCTCCAGAAGAGCGGCAAGGCGATTACCGGTGTTCCCAGCGGTTTTGCAGATTTGGATTCGCTCACCAGCGGGTTCCAGCCCTCGGAACTGGTGGTCATCGCGGCCCGCCCGTCGATGGGCAAGACCGCGTTCGCGCTCAACGTGGCCGCCAACGCGGCCCTGGAGCAGCAGGGAGTGGCGGTGTTCTCGCTGGAAATGTCCAAGGAGGCGCTGGTTCACCGCATGCTCACCTCCATGGCGCGGGTCGATGCCCAGCGGGTGCGGCAGGGAACCCTGCGGGACTACGACTTCACCCAGCTCGCGCGCGCCGCCGGCATCCTGCAGAGCTGCCCCATCTGGATCGACGACCAGCCGGCGCTGACACTGCTCCAGATGCGCTCCAAGGCGCGGCGCCTCAAGGCGGAGTACGACGTCAAGATGCTGGTGGTGGACTACCTCCAGCTGATGCGGAGTCCCGAGTACGCCGAGAACCGGGTTCAGGAGATCTCGGACATCTCGCGCTCGCTGAAGGCGCTGGCGCGAGAGCTCGAGGTGCCGGTGGTAGCGCTGTCGCAGCTGTCGCGCGCCTCGGAGCAGCGGGGCGGTGAGCGGAAGCCGATCCTGTCGGACCTTCGCGATTCCGGCGCCATCGAACAGGACGCCGACCTGGTCATCTTCATCCATCGCGCCGAGTACTACGACCGCGAGGACGAGACCAAGCGGGGCCTGGCGGAGATCATGCTCTCCAAGAACCGCAACGGCCCCACGGGCGATGTCCAGCTCCGGTTCAGCCGGGAGTACACCCGGTTCGACAACCTCACATCCCGGGAGGAGTCCGAGTAGCGTGGCGCGCGCGAAGTCGCTGTATCGCTGCGGTGAATGCGGCCACGAGCACCCCAAGTGGACGGGCCGCTGCGAGGCGTGCGGCGCGTGGAACAGCGTGGCCGAGGAGCCGGTTGTGGCGGCGCGCAGGGGCGTGCGGGGAGAACGGGCGCCGGCGGTCGAGGCGCCCGGGCGCCTGAGGGAAGTGGTTCCGCCACCCAACGCGCGCTGGCTCACGGGGCTCGACGAATTCGATTTCGTCCTCGGCGGTGGCATCGTGCCTGGCTCCATGACGCTCATCGGCGGTGAGCCGGGCATCGGGAAGTCCACGCTCTTGCTGCAGGCCGCCGCCCGGCTTGAACGGGCGGGACGATCGGTGGTGTACGCCAGCGGCGAGGAAAGCCCCGAGCAACTGCGGCTCCGGGCCGAGCGGCTCACCGAGGATGCGGGTGCGGTCCGGGTGCTGGGTGAGACCTCGCTCGAGCGCATCATCGCCTCCGCCGCGGCAGTTCCTGCCGACCTCTTGGTCCTCGATTCCATCCAGACCGTGTACACCGAGCTGCTCGAAGGCGCTCCCGGCAACGTGGGCCAGGTCCGCGAGTGCGCCGGGCGGCTGATGCGATTCGCCAAGGACACCGGCACCGCTGTCATAGTGGTCGGCCACGTCACCAAGGGCGGCGGCATCGCAGGGCCCCGCACCCTGGAGCACATCGTTGACACCGTGCTCTACTTCGAGGGCGAGACCGCGCTCGATTACCGGCTGCTCCGCGCCACCAAGAACCGCTTCGGGTCGGTGGACGAGCTGGGCGTGTTTGCGATGACCGCGGCGGGCCTCGTCCCGGTGGCCAACCCCAGTGAGCTATTTCTCGCTGCCCGCTCCGTCGGCGCCACGGGCAGTGCCATCACAGCGCTCATGGAAGGCACCCGGCCGGTGCTGGTGGAGGTACAGGCGCTGGCGTCGCGTTCGGGTTACGGCACGCCCCAGCGGGTGGCCACCGGGCTCGACCCCAAGCGGCTCGCCGTCCTGCTCGCGGTGCTGGAGCGGCGCGCAGCCACGGGCTTCGGAGAGCTCGATGTATTTGTGCAGGCCACCGCGGGTGTCCGGCTCACCGATCCCGGCACCGACCTCGCTGTCGCAGCCGCGCTGGTCTCCAGCCTCCACAACCGTCCCACGCCGGCGGATGTGCTCTTCCTGGGCGAGATCGGCCTGGGCGGGGAAGTGCGCCCCATAGCGGGGCTCGAGCGCCGGGTGCAGGAAGCGGCTCGGGTCGGATTCCGCCGGGTGTATTCATCCTCGCGGGCGTCGCTGGGCAATGGTGCTGCGGAGCTCATCGGCCTGGATCACGTCAGCCAGTTGGTGCGCGCCCTTGCCGCGTGACGTGGGCGTCCTGCTGGTGGCCGGTGGCCGGGGCGAGCGGGCCGGCGCCGGTCAGCTGAAGCAGTTCCGCGACCTCGCTGGCGTTCCGCTGCTGCTCCGCTCGCTCCGGCCCTTCGCCCGCCACCCGGATGTGATCCACGTTGTCATCGCCTTGCCGGCGGAGCACGCAGCCTCACCGCCGGAGTGGCTCGCCGGTCTTCGGGGTCCGGCAGTGACAATTGTTGCCGGTGGGCCGGAACGTGCAGAGTCTGTTCGGAACGCTCTGGCGGCGCTGCCACCCGGGGCCGCCATCGTGCTGGTGCACGACGCAGCCCGACCGTTCGTGGGCGACGAAGTCATCTCCGCGGTCATTGCTGCGGCGCGTGATACGGGAGCCGCGCTTGCCGCGGTGCCGCTCGCCGACACCCTCAAGCAATCTGATGAAGCGGGGACGGTGGTGCGAGGTACCCTGCCACGGCAGGCGCTCTGGCGGGCCCAGACCCCGCAGGGTTTCCGTCGAGACCTCCTCGAGGCCGCTCACGCGGCTGCTCCTCCGGGTGCCACCGACGACGCGATGCTGGTGGAAGCCACCGGCGCCACAGTTCGCCTGGTTCCGGACTCATCGCTCAACTTCAAGGTCACCACCGGCGACGACTTCGCGCTGGCAGAAGCGTGGGCGGCGCGACCCGCGTGACCCTCCCGTTCCGTACCGCAGCGGATGTCGACGCTGCCGCCGGGCAGGTCAAGGCGCATCTCGAGCGCGGCCTGCTGCTGGCCTATCCCACGGAAACTGTGTACGGCCTCGGCTCGGCTCCCAATGACGCAGCGCTGAACTCACTGGCAGCGCTCAAGCGGCGTCCGGCCCGGAAGCCGTTCCTGCTGCTGGTTGGCAGCCGCCTCATGGCGGAAGAATGGGGGCTGGTGTTCACGGCGTCTGCTCGCGCGATGGCGGACGAGTTCTGGCCCGGGCCGCTGACGCTGGTCCTCGCCGGGGGAGAGGGCCGCCTGCCGGACCGCCTGCGCGGCCCCGAGGGAGGCATCGCCGTGCGACACACGTCACATGAGGGCATGGCCCGCCTCATCCGGTCCATCGGAATGCCAGTGACATCCACCTCCGCCAACCGCCCGGGCGGCCCGCCGGCGCCAGGTATCGAGTGGCTGGTGGAACTCTTCCAGTCGGCCGTGGATGACGGCACGCTGCTGGTGCTCGACGGTGGAGTGCTCGGCAATGTTCCCCCATCCACCATCGTCGACTGCACCACGCCCATTCCCATGATCATCCGGGAGGGCGCGCTCCCGCGCGCTTTGCTGCGCCGACGAGTTGGCCGGCTCGCGCCATGAACTCACCCCGGCGTCCCATCCGTGTGCTGATGGTCTGCAGCGGGAACACCTGCCGCAGTCCCACTGCCGAGGCACTGCTCCGACGGGAACTGGCCGCAGCGGGGGTCACGGGCGTCCTGGTGAGTTCTGCCGGAACCGGAGCACAGGACGGCGACCCGGCCTCGGAAGGCGCGTACCTCGTGGCGCTGGAGGAAGGCGTGGACCTGGGGACCCATCGGTCCCGGCGGGTGACGCCCGAGCTGCTGGCCGAGGCGGACGTGGTGCTGGCCATGTCGCGCAGCCATCTCCATCGCCTGGCACTGCTGGGGGGCGGCGACCGCGCCATGCTCCTCTCCGAGTATGCGGGTGAGGAGGGTGATGTGGCCGACCCTTTCGGCGGTGCGCTCGATGGCTACCGCGAGGCCTTCCATCACCTCGAGCGGCTGACTCGGGCCACCGCGCTTCGCCTGGGCGAGGCGGGCTGACATGGGCAAGCGGCGGCTCAGGGTCTTTGCCGTGCTGGGCGACCCGGTGCAGCACTCGCTCTCGCCGGTGATGCACAACGCCGCGTTCCGTGCACTGGGGCTGAGCGCCCTGTACGTGCCGCTTCGCTGCAGCTCGCGTGACCTTCCGGGGCTGCTGGGTGGATTGGCCCGCGCAGGCGGCGGCGGCAACGTCACCCTGCCGCACAAGGAGCTGGCCGCCCGGCTGGTGCAGGACGCTTCGCCGGCGGCTCGCGAGGTAGGCGCGTGCAACACTTTCTGGCGCCATGCCGATCGGGTGCGGGGAGACAACACCGATGTGGACGGTGTCCTCGAGGCCATGAAAGGCCTGGGTGTGAACGGCGGCAGCTGGCTCATCGCCGGCACCGGAGGCGGAGCGCGGGCGGTGGTGGCTGCAGCGCGCCGGGCGGGGGCGTCGGTGGCAGTCAGGTCACGAGATCCCGCGCGGGCGGAAGAGTTCCGCGCCTGGGTCGGGAGCCGCAACGTCCCCCTCGCCGAAGTCGCTGACTGCGATGTGGCGGTCAACGCCACCCCGCTGGGACTTCGCCGGGATGATCCGTCGCCCATCCCGATCGAGGCAATGCCTGGAGCGCGCGCCGCGCTCGACCTGGTGTACGCGCCTGGCGCCACGCCGTGGGTGCAGGCGCTCCGCGAACGGGGCGTGGCAGCCGCAGATGGCCGCACCATGCTCCTTGCGCAGGGTGTCGAGGCCTTCCGGCGCTGGTTTCCCGATCGTGACCCACCGGTCGAAGTGATGCGGGCGGCCCTGGATGCGGCACTTCGCTGAGCTCGGACAGCTCTGGGCCCGGGCCGAGCGGGCACTGCTTGCGCCGGCATGCCTCCTTTGCGAGGAGCAGGTCCCGGCCGGAGAGGGTGATGCGCTTATCTGCGGCCTCTGCCGCAGCCGATGGCGGCGGGTCGAACCGCCATGGTGCCCGCGCTGCGGCGCAACGGTTGAGCTCGACGACCCGTGCACTGTCTGCAGCGAATGGCCCCAGGGACTCGAACAAGTGCGGAGCGCAGTCTGGCTCGATGATTCCGCCCGGCGAGCGGTCCACGCGCTCAAGTACGGCGGCTGGTGGCGCGCCACCGAGGCGATGGCACTGGCAATGCGCGGCCTGGAGCCGCTCGCGGGGCAGCCTGCACTGGTGCCGGTGCCGCTCGGGTCGCGCCGCCGCCGCCGGCGCGGTTACAATCAGAGTGCGATGCTGGCGCGCGCGCTCGCGAGCCGCACCGGCGGATGGGTGGACGAATCGGTCCTTCGCCGGGGACGAGAGACCCGCTCGCAGACGGCGCTGACGCCGGACGAGAGGCTGGCAAACGTGGCTGGCGCGTTCACTGGCGCGGCCTGCGCCGGCCGCCACCTGGTGCTGGTGGACGACGTTTTCACCACCGGTGCCACGCTGGCATCTGCCGGGGCGGCCCTGCGGGCGGCGGGAGCTGCGCAGGTTGATGCGGTGACCTTCGCCCGCGCACGCACCGCGCTGGACTGAGGCTGGCAGGGCTGGAGCAGGCAGGATTCACGACAACTTCAGAGGGCCGGGGGACATGGCAATACGGGTTGCTATCAATGGGTTCGGGCGCATCGGTCGAAACGTGGTCCGGGCGGCACAGAAGCTGGGTGGGGGAAAGCTGGACTTCGTGGCAGTGAACGACCTCACCGATACGAAGACCCTGGCGCACCTGCTGAAATACGATTCGGTGCATGGCCGCTTCGATGGCGATGTCGAGGCCGCCGAGGGCGCCATCATCGTCAATGGCGACGAAATGAAGGTGCTGTCGGAGAAGGATCCGGCGAAGCTGCCGTGGAAGGACCTGGGAGTGGACGTGGTGCTCGAGTCCACGGGAAGGTTCACCGACCGCGACGCCGCCTCGAACCACCTGCAGGCCGGCGCGAAGAAGGTCATAATCTCGGCTCCGGGCAAGAAGGAGGACATCACCATTGTCTACGGGGTGAATCACGAGAAGTACGACCCCAGCGCGCACCACATCATCTCGAACGCCAGCTGCACCACCAACTGCCTGGTTCCGGTGGTGCATGTCATCCTCGAGGAGTTCGGGTTCGTGCACGGCTTCATGACCACCGTGCACGCCTACACCAACGACCAGCAGATCCTCGACCTGCCCCACAAGGACCTCCGGCGCGCGCGCGCCGCGGCCATGTCCATCATTCCAACCACGACCGGCGCCGCGAAGGCCACCAGCCTGGTGCTGCCGGAAGTGAAGGGGAAGATCGATGGTGTTTCTCTGCGGGTGCCGACTCCGGATGTCTCGACCGTGGCACTCACGGCCGAGGTCAGGAAGGCAACCACAGTGGATGCGGTGAACAACGCCTTCCGCGCCGCAGCACGAGGGCGGCTCAAGGGAGTGCTCGAGGTGAGCGATGAACCGCTGGTCTCGGTGGACTACACGGGGAACCTGATGTCGAGCACCATCGACGCGCTCTCCACCAGTGTGGTAGACGACAAGCTGGTCAGCATCACTTCGTGGTACGACAACGAGATGGGCTACAGCGGCCGGTGCGTGGACCTGCTGCGCTATGTGGGCGAGCGCCTGTGAAGCGTGCGCTGGACTCGCTCGACCCGGCCGCGCTTGACGGCAAGCGCGCGCTGGTCAGGGTGGACTTCAACGTTCCCCTCAAGGACGGCCGCGTGGGCGACGACACCCGGATCCAGGCCGCCCTGCCGACCATCCGCTGGCTGCGAGATGCCGGAGCCCGCGTGGTGCTGCTATCCCACCTGGGCAGGCCCAGGGGAAACCCGGACCCGGCCCAGTCGCTCCGGCCCGTTGCCCAGGCACTCGAATCGGCATTGGGCGCTCCGGTCGTGTTCCTGGATGATCCGCTCTCGGAAGACGCCGTGCGCCAGACCCGCCGCCTGCCGCGGGGCGGCGTGGCGCTGGCCGAGAACACCCGCTTTCACCCGGGCGAGGAGAGGAACGATCCCGACCTCGCCCGCCAGTTCGCGGCGCTGGGCGATTTCTACGTCAACGATGCCTTCGGCTCGGCCCACCGTGCCCATGCCAGCACCGAGGCGGTCGCCCACTTGCTGAAGCCCGCCGTCTCCGGCCTCCTCATGCAGAAGGAGCTCCGCTACCTCGGTGACGCGCTGGAAGATCCGAAGCGTCCCTTTGTGGCGGTGCTGGGCGGAGCCAAGATCTCGGGCAAGATCGACCTGATCGAGGCGCTCCTGCCCAAGGTGGACGAGATCCTGATCGGCGGCGCCATGGCGTGCACTTTCTTCCGGGCCATGGGACTCGAAACCGGCAACTCGCTGGTCGAGACCGACCGGCTGGACATGGCCAGGGCACTGCTCGCGCGCGGTGGACGCAAGCTGGTGCTTCCCTCCGGCGCCGTGATCGCGGAGAGCCTCAGGCCCGGTGTCGAGACCCGGTCGGTCCGTCGTGACGAGATCCCCGACGGCTGGGCAATGTATGACATCGATGAAATGTCGGAGCAGGACTTCGCCGCGGTCATCGACCAGGCCGGCACCGTCATATGGAACGGACCGATGGGCGTGTTCGAGACGCCTCCCTTCGACCATGGCACCCGGGCCATCGCCCGGGCCATGGCACATGCCTCAGGCAATGGCGCCGTGACCATCGTGGGCGGCGGAGACTCGGCGGCCGCGGTGAACGAGGCCGGGCTGGAAGACAGCATGACCCACGTCTCCACTGGCGGCGGCGCATCGCTCGAGTTCCTCGAAGGCAAGCCGCTTCCGGGCGTGGCAGCTCTGGACGAAGCATGACGCGCCGACTGACCTTCGCCGCCAACTGGAAGATGCAGCTGGGACCGGGGTCCGCCGCTGATTATCTCGGACGCTTCCTGGCCGCCACTCCCGCCCACGCCGATCGCTCGCTCCTCTTCTTCCCTCCGGCTGCCTCGCTGCTCACAGTGGCCGCCGCGCTGCAGGAGCGCACCGACATCCGGGCAGGCGCGCAGAACATCCACTGGGAACCGAAGGGCGCGTTCACCGGCGAGATGTCTGCGGGCATCGCCCAGGAGGCGGGAGCCTCGATTTCGCTCGTGGGTCATTCCGAGAGGCGCCATGTATTCGGCGAGACCGACCAGCAGACCGGGTTCAAGGTGCGAGCGCTTCTGGCAGCGGGCATGGACGTGATGCTCTGTGTGGGGGAGACCCTGGAGGAGCGCGAGGCCGGGCGCACCGAGGAGGTCTGCCGCCGCCAGCTTGCCGCCGGGCTGGAACACGTCGAGCCCGCGAAGCTGCCTCAGGTGATGATCGCGTATGAACCAGTATGGGCCATAGGAACCGGAAGGAACGCGACCCCCGAGGACGCAGCCACCGTGCATCGGTCAATCCGTGAGGCGATCTCGGAACGCGGCGCCACCGGGCGGATTCCCGTGCTGTATGGTGGCAGCGTCAACCGAGGCAACGTGGCGGCGCTGCTGGCCCAGCGCGAGCTAGATGGTGTGCTGGTGGGGGGTGCGAGCCTCGACCCCGAGGGATGGGCGTCAATCTGCGGGACGGAGGTGTAGCGTGCGCCACTGGTCGCTCGTTTCAATGCTGCTTCTGCCCGCGTTCGTGGCATGCGCGGCAGCGCCGCAACCCGGGGCCGCACAGGAGCCGGCGCACGAGCACCAGCACGAGATGGGCGCCGGGATCAGCGTTCCTGCCGGCGCGCTGTACACCGCTGCTGACGTCGGCTTCTTCCAGGGAATGATCGCGCATCACGCCCAGGCCATTTACATGTCGAACATGGCCGAGTCCCGGGCGGCCGACCCCCGCCTGCTCCGGCTGGCGAACAAGATCGGGCAGTCACAGGTCGCCGAGATCAGGCTGATGCAGGGCTGGCTGGCCGATCATCACCAGTTCGTGCCGGACACGTCATCCCACCGCACCATGATGATGCCGGGGATGTTGACGCCGGCCCAGCTGTCGGAGCTGGAGGCCTCGACGGGCGACATGTTCGACCGGCGGTTCCTGGAATTCATGATCCTGCACCACGAGGGTGCGCTTGCCATGGTGGATCACCTGCTCTCAAGTGCGGGGGCAGCGCAGGATGTGGACGTCAACGTTCTGGCCAACGAAGTGCACCTGGTGCAGACCGCCGAGCTCGGCGCGATGCACGAGATGCTGGACAACCTTGAGGGAGAATCTCCGTGATCGAACGAACCCGGAAGTTCGCAGTTCGCGCAGGAGCCGCCGCGCTGGCGGCCATGCTGCTGTTCGCATCGTCAGCGCTTGAGGCGCAGACCTATCCCAGGGGCGGCGACCCGCGTGACGGGTTGGGTGCAGGGCTCGAGGATCCCGGCGTCGCGATGAAGGGCATTCGCCTGCTTGCGACAGCGCCCAAGGCGCCCGCGTTTGATTCCATCAGCGGCCTCACCTTCGTGAACTCGGACCTCGCGTTCCGGGGCGACCACGTCTACCAGGGCAACTTCGCAGGCTTCACCATCTGGGACGTGAGCAATCCCGCCGTGCCGAGCATTGTGTCGGTGGTGCCCTGCATCACTTCGCAGGGTGATCCGACGATCATCGGCAACCTGCTGTTCGTGTCGGCCGAGGGCGGCGGCAACCGGAACGACTGCGCCAAGGGTGGCGTGGAGAACCCTGCGGACCACATGGCCGGCGTGCGGATCTTCGACGTCAGCAACCCGAGCCAGCCCCGGCTGGTGAAGAACGTCCAGACCTGCAAGGGCTCCCACACCCACACCGTCATCCCGCATCCTGCGGACAGGAACATCGTCTACATCTACGTGTCTGGAAGCCAGGGCGCGCGCGACGAGATGGAGGGCTGCGTCAACGGCGACGACCCGGCCGACCCCGCCAATTCGCTGTACCGGCTCGACGTGATCAAGGTCCCGCTCGACAAGCCCGAGGATGCCGCGGTCGTCACCGGTGCGCGCATCTTCACCGGTCTCGGCCCGGCCGCCCAGCGGGCTGGCCGCAACCGGCGGCAGGGCGCCGAGCCGCCCCGTTTCGGCCCCCGCAACTGCCACGACGTGACTGCCTATCCCGCAATTGGCCTCCTGGCCGGGGCGTGTTCCAGCTATGGACTGCTGGTGGACATCTCCAATCCCGAGAAGCCGGTGCGGCTGGATGCGGTCGCCGACACCAACTTTTCGCTCTGGCACACTGCTGTCTTCAGCAATGACGGCTCGAAGATCGTCTTCACCGATGAGTGGGGCGGCGGCACCCAGCCCATGTGCCAGTCCACCAGCATGATGGAGATGGGCGGCAACACCGTGCTCACGGTTGCCAACCGGAAGCTCACCCAGCACGCCTACGTCAAGCTGCCCTCATCGCAGACGGCGCAGGAGAACTGCGTGTCGCACAACGGGTCGCTGATTCCGGTGCCGGGAAGGGACATCATGGTGCAGGGCTGGTATCAGGGCGGCGTCAACGTCATCGACTTCACCGACCC
>CAMLHP010000046.1 GCA_946479805.1 uncultured Gemmatimonadota bacterium
TAGTCCTCGCCGTCGACGAACAGCAGGTCCACCCCGATCGACGGCGGGATCGAGTCGAGTGCATCGGCCACGCCGAGGAGAACCGCCACCCCGGACGCACCGTCGTTGGCGCCGGGCACCGGGACGTCCTGCAGCTCCGGCGCGGCTGCGTCCGACATCGGCCGCGTGTCCCAGTGCGCCAGGAGCAGGATCCGCCGGGTGGCCGACGGATTGAACTGGGCCAGGAAGTTGACCATCGGCAGCGAAGCGCCGTCACTGGTGACGTGGTTCCAGCGCTGGGCCCGCACCGTGTCGGCCCTGGTCCGGAGCAGGCTGTCGAGCCATGCGGCCATCGCCTCATGCCCGGGCTGCCCCGGCACCCGGGGACCGAAATCGACCTGGGTCCCGGCGTAGCGGAGCGCGGCCTCGCCGCTGAACGTCCGCGGATTCACTGGCGCGGTGTCGCCGCTGCATGCGAGCGTCCCGCCAACGACGAGCGTGGTGAGCAGGGACATGGGTGCCCACTTCCTGGATGAGGTCATCGCAGGTCTCCCGCGAAGAGCCGCAATTCGAAGCTGACAGTCATGTATATGGTCGAGAGCCGACGATTGAGGTGGGACGCGTCGTTCAGGAGGTAGCCAATGTCCAGCGCGCCCCGCAGCAGGTCCGCGAGGTCGGTGGCGAAGCTGGCCGCGATCTCCTTGTTGGAAGTGTTGCTGATGATGGAGCAGCCTTCGGTCTCGGGGCGGTCCAGGCAGGTCGTGCCGTTGTCCGAACGGAACAGCAGCGAGGAGGAAATCCTCTTGCGGGTCCGGCTCAGCGACTGCGGCAGCCGGAACGACCAGTTGACCGAACCGGAGACGTTCCGCGAATCGGATTGGGTCACCGAGCCGTTGTTCTCGCTGGACTGCCCATTGTCGGTCATGCGGAGCGTGAGGCCGACCCCGTTGCGGAATCCCAGCTGCAGGTCCGGCATGAAGGACCGCGACTCCACGCCGCTGGTGAGCGTGGAGTTGCCCGAGACCGGCTGGACCGTGCTCCCGGAGCGATTGCGCCAGGTTGTGCCTACGGCCACGAGCGTGAGCGGGCCGCCCCGGAACGCATGCGACCACCGGAGCGTGGCGCTGGGCCATTCGGTCTGGTCGGAGTGTACCTCGCGCTGCTGGCCGGCAGCGAGCTGGTAGCGAATCCCGTCGGTCTGGCTCGCTCCCAGTGAGAACGTGAGGCCGAATGGCAGGTCGGCCCCAGTGGAGATGGACCGCGTGACCGTGGTGCCGGCGCCGAGCGCGTCGGTGCCGAACTGGCCCAGGAAGTGTTCCATCCCGCCCATCGCGAACTGGTAGCTGAGCGTCGGTTCGAATGCCGCCAGGTCAAACGTCGAGGTCCGGGTCCGGCGCTGGGTCAGTTCCAGCGGGCGGAGCCGGGCCAGCGCCCGTCCCAGTCCCGCACTGTCGCCCATTGTCACCCTGACCAGCTGGCCCAGGTCCACCGATGCGCCGAGCTCGGTGGTCTGGCTGTTGTTCAACGTCTGGGGAAGCACAAACGCGCCGAGCGTGTCGCCATCGATCTGCACCGGCGGCCGGCTGGTAAGGCTGCGCGACAGGGTGAAGCCCGAACGCCGCAGGTACCGGGGCCGGAGCCAGCTCGACAGCCGGGGCGCAAGCTGGAAGGTGCTGCTGAGCTGGCGGTCACGTTCAACACCTACGTCCATTCCCAGGAATCCCCGGCGCGACGCGCCCGCAAGCCGCCCGATGGCGGTGGAGTCCCCGTAGTGCCTGAGGTCGCGAGTGCTGCTCATGTCAACGCCCAGCGTCATCATCCCCAGCGGCTGCCAGCTGAGGCCGGCCGAGTTCCGCCACACATGGTTGAGCGTGGTGGTTGGAGCGATGAGGCTGTCGAGATCGCGGACGATGGCAACCTGGTAGGCCGTGAGCTCTCCCCTGTCGCGGGCCAGCCCGCTGGAGAACCTTATGTTGCTCGGCGCGAACTGGAGCCGGGTCTGGCGCAGTGTCCGCTCCAGTTCGCTGCCCTTGAGGAAGCCTGGCACCAGCGGGCTCAGGTCCACCACCGGCCCTGACCGCCCCAGCAGCAGGTTGTAACTCATCGCGAAGTTGGCGGAGTTCGCATTGGACTTGCTCAACTCGGTCTGCGATGAGCCGCGGATCAGCCCGAAGCTGAGCGTCACCGGATCGATCAGTCCCCGCACCAGCCAGCTCTGCCCCCTGCTCGACCGCCTCAACGCCACCTGGTAACTGGCGTTCCATGAGCTCGGCCTGCGCAGCGCGGCGAGTGAACTGCCCCGGATGTCGGTGCCGGTGATCAGCTGCGGATCCACCGAGGCCCGCACAAAGCTCACCGTGGCCGGCATGGCGATGCCCAGTGATTGCGGCAGGAAACGGTCCAGCCGCCAGGTGCCTGAAATGCGCATGTCGTCGGTGCTGCGGAAGGTGGGCCGGTTTCCGATCTGGCGGAACTGCCCATCCTGCTGCACGAGCGACAGCGAGATGTCACCTACGTCAGATGCCACCAGCCGGGCATCCAGCGCCAGCGCGGTTCCGGTTTCCGAGATCGGCCGCGCCAGCCGGATGTCGTCGATCCAGAGCTCGGCTTCGTCCAGCGGCCCGAAGTCGCCCACCCGGTAGAGCCCGGCGCTGAGTTCCTGCACCGAGGCGAGGTTCGGAGGATTGATGCCGGGACTCGCCACCTGGATCATGTAGGGCCCGTCGCACGCCACATACGCGCCCTCCTCACCACCGCACTCTGCCGAGCCCGACGGCGCCTCGCCGCTGAGCCAGCGCTGCTCCACTTCCGCACGCAGCTCACGCCATGCCTCGAGGTCGATGACGAACTCGGGCTCCCACGTGGTAGTCAGCGCCGGCGCCCTGTACAGGTAGAAGTTGCGGTCGTCGCTCCCCAGCTTGATGAACGCCTGGAGGTCGCCCCTCTCCCATCCGTCTCCATAGCCCCGTGCCCACACCCTGAGTTCGCGGTAGTTGAGCAGGTTCTGGGCGCCGGCCGGGAATCGGAGGTACGCCTCGGCCCGCTCATCCACCTGCAGGCCCCGAGCGATCACCCGCAGCGATTTCTCGTTGACCTGCGTGCCCAGCTGGGTCTGCCCCGCGTTGCGGTCGTTCAGCGCACCACGAACTCCCGGTGGCGATGTGTAGCTGACCTCGACATTCTCGGTGGAGACGGTGGCAGTCAGCACCTCGCCGTGCGGCTGGCCCAGGGAACCCGAGAGTCCGGCGATCGGGCTCTCGGCCCGCCGCGACCAGGGCGCACCCACCAGCCTGAGCCGGCTCAGGGCAAACCTCGCGACAACGTCCTCGCCGTTGTCAGGCGGCGCCACGACGGTGACTCGCATGTGCTGCACCAGCCGCAGGTTCGGCGCACCCAGCGAGATCGCGGTCTCGCTCCGTAGCGGAACCCGATAGAGGACCCATCCGGCCTGGCGCCCGCCCGCATCCAGGATCTGCAGCCCGCGGCCCGGCACGATGTAGCCGCTGTCACCGATCGGCACCACGTATCGCATGACGCTCTCGCCGACGCCGGTTGCATTGAGCAGGTTGTCGCCGTTCAGGTCCTCGGTGTCCAGCACGCCGTTGCCATTGCTGCATCGGGCGCTGAGGTCACCCCATGGGAAGACCAGCACCCGCGAACCGAGCAGCCGCTGGCAGAGCGGCAGCTGTTCCACCGGCTCGCCGTTGACAACGATCGATTGGGGGCGGTCGCCCAGGATGCCGACATCATCGGTTGCTGCGTTGAAGATGCCGTCCGCACCCCGTTCGGTGTCGAGCACGCCCTGGCCCACCACCTGCCTCCCGGTGAAGAGCGAGTCGCCCCCGGTCGTGACCAGCTCGGTGGGGGCGATGCCGACGGCATCCTCGTTGACCGTTCCCAGGTCGATCACCAGTTGCAGCCCGGCGGAGTCGGCGCTGTGCAGCCCCGACTGGTAGACATAGAACTCCAGGTACTCGGTGCGAGACAGGTCGAGGCCCGTGGGGCTCAGCGATGTAACGAACGAGCGCCACCTCGGCTGGAACGGGCGCGGCTCCAGCGACCACGACGACGACCTGTCGTCACGCACGAACCCGCCGGCGGTGTCCGCGTGGAACGTGGTCCACAACACGGTCTCGAACTGGTCGCCCGTCCCGGCCAGCACGATGGTGGAGTCGATGTCCTGCGGCCGGAGCTGTACCGTGCGGCCGTCGGGACCTGGCACCAGGTTCTGCCAGGTCATCTGCACCGCGTCGTCCGGGTTGAAGTCGCCGATCCCGAGAGAAGGGTCGAGTCCATCGGTCGACTGCGGAGCCGACGCGAAGCGCCAGTTGGTCTCTCGCAGTGACACCGCGATGGCCTGGTCGCTGTCGAAGTCTTCCAGGTAGGCCGCGCCCGAGCGGTTCGGGTCGGGCTTCGAAATCGCCAGTTCGGCATTGATGTCCAGCCGCGACGGGGCGGTGGATTGGCCCTGGACCACCCGGTTGAGCAGCCGGGTGATGGCATCAGACTGGAAATGCAGGTCGGTGACTATGCCGCCCACCATGTTGGCGGAGGCCTCGAAACCCAGCTGCGGACGGTTGTAGGCAGAGGCCTCGCGCTGGAATACGCCGACCAGGTTCACCGAGCCCATCCGGCCCAGCGAATAGCGCGATGTGAGGCCCATGATCGTCGTGGGAGCAATCGCGAACAGGTCCTGCTGCTCGAAGCGGGCCCGGACGCTGCCCCCTCCCGCACCGAACAGGGCCTCGGGGTTGCTGAACGTCAGCAGCCCCGAGAGGTAGTCGATGCTGTAGTCCACACCCCGGACCAGCAGGCGGTTGTTCACCTCGATCTGTTCGCTCCCCTCCTTGACCTGGATCGCGCCGAGGTCCAGCCGCGAGCGGTCGGTCCCCGACGACGCCGAGTACTGCAGCCGGAACTGGAAGCGCGAGGGTGGCCCCTGTGACGAGAGCACCAGGTAGAGCGGGGTGCGGTACAGCGAATCGGTCAATTCGCCGGGCGTAAGCCGCGATGGGTCCGCAAACGGCGTCAGGTGCGGCATCACCACGAAGGCTTCCCGGATCACGTCCTCCGCCCCGGGATCGCGGGTCCGGGGGAAGAGCCGGTTCTCGCGATCGAACCGCGCCGGATCGGTCGGGACGGCAACATCGAGCTGCGCGATATAGGTCGGCGCGCCGCCGGCCGGCCTCTCCGACCGGTTGAGCGAAATGGCCACCTCTAGCGAGGAGCGGTCGAGGTCGCTGCCGGCCACCCGGTAAATCTGCCGCATCTCGTGCCGGAAGGTGCCCGACGATGGCCCCCGCCTGGGCTCCACGATCAGCTCGAGTGAGTCGACCTCTGCGGGGCGGTCGGCGCTGGGAAACGACCCCACCTGGCCGCCATCGACGGTCGTGTAGCTGACCGCCAGGTAGTCGTTGGGATCGAGCTTGGAAGCGAGGGCAACCCACAGTCCCCCCGGCTCCACGTAATAGTCGCGCCCCGGCACCAGCAGTTCCCACTGCACGCCTTCGTCGAGCTGGGGAACGCCCACCAGCTGGGATGGGTCCGCGCTGTTTCTGGCGTACGCCTTGACGCCACCGATGATCGGGGTCGCGCTGCTGCCGCCCGTGGCGGCGCGATAGCGGTAGACCCGGACTTCCCGGGGCCGCTGGCTGGCGGGCAGCGCCCCGGCACTGACGTCGAGAATGTCGATGGCGGGATACCCCGGGAGACTGGTGGGGTCCACCACCCAGTAGAACCGCCCCGATTCGAAGTCCACGTCACGCAGGAGCCGGTCCTGCGGAACACGGGTGCTTTCGCCGCCTATCTGGAATACCCTCTCGCCCACCGAGCTGCCCTTCTGGGTCGCGAACAGCGCCTGGAACTGGAGCGGCCCCACGTCAAACAGCCCGTTGATTCCGAAATTGGAGCTGGGCACGGCAGCGGTGAGGAAGCGCGATGCCGGCGGCCGGAACGTCACCGTGCCCACTTCCAGCCGGCGGATGATCTCGTCCTGCAACCCTTCGTAGTACACCTGAATCAGGTTGTTGGCGCCGAAGTCGCGCTGCGACTGGAAATCCACGTTGACGTGGACCCGCTGCCCCAGGAGCCCCGCCGAGCGCACGTCTATGAAGTTCTCCAGCCGCGGGGCCCTGATCCGGCCGCCACAATTGGAATTCGGGTCCTGCAGCTCGAACGGGGTGCATCGCTCGTTCTTGACCCGCTCGGTCCGGATGTCGAGCGACGCTTGGCCATCGATGGCAAGGTCGGCATACTTCCGGTCGATCCCCAGCAGCGACGGATCCTCGGGCCGGGCCGCGGTATCAGCCGGGCCCTGGCCATAGATGGCGAAAGCCCGGAGCGTGCCGGCCCGCACTCGCCGCGCCGAGTCCAGGGCGCTGGACATCGAACTGTCGAACGCCACCAGGCTCCTGGGCGCGCCCAACCATGGCGCATTGAGGGCGTCAGGTGTGTCAAACTGGAAGCGGGGCAGGTCAAATGAAGCGCCGGCGCGCGGCAGTGAGTCGGGCACCTGCGCCACAAGGGCGGACGCCAACGACAGGTACAGCAGCAGGATGAAGCCGGCAAATACGCTTCGCGCCACGCTCACTCGGGACAGAAGAAGATGGGCCGCGGTAGGACGGTGCTGAATATAGCCATGGCCAGAAACCCTTACAAGGAAGGTACTTAGCTCGTGCGTCTGCTATCGCGCTACGTGCTGGGACGGCTGGTGGCGCCCTTCCTTTTCGCGCTGGCCGCGCTTACCGGCTTCATGCTGCTCAGCCAGGTTGCTCGCCGGTTCGAGCAGCTCACCGGCAAGGGACTGGGATGGCAGGTGATCGCTGAAGTCTTCGGCCTGTCGCTGCCTTTCATCCTGGCGCTGACCATTCCCATGGCGGTGCTGGTCGCAGTCCTTTTCGCCTTCAGCCAGCTTGCCGCCGACAACGAGGTTACGGCAATGCGCGCCAGCGGCGTAAGCGTCGCCCAGCTGGTTGGGCCGGTGCTGGTGGCGGCGCTCGCGATGTCCGCCTGCACCTTCCTGTTCGTGGATCAGGTGCTGCCCCGCAGCAATGCCCGGCTCAGGAACCTGTACTTCGACATCGCCCGCAAGAAACCCACGTTCGAATTGCACGAGCAGATAATCAACCCCATTCCCGGCTCGAACTACTACGTGCGGGCTGCCACCATAGACCAGCGGCGCGGCATCATGCGCAACGTGGCCATCTACGACCTTGAGGGCCAGTGGAGCCGCCGGGTGATCTATGCCGACAGCGGCAGGATGGCGATGTCGGCCGAGGGCACCGACCTGGTGCTCGAGCTCCAGCTCGGCGAGGTCCACGAATTCCCCACCTCGGCGCCGTCGGACTTCCGCCTCATCGGCTTCGAGTCGAATCGCGTGGTGCTGCACGACGTCTACGACGAACTCCAGCGCAACTCCGGCGAAGCGGTGCGCGGCGATCGCGAGATGAGTTCCTGCGAGATGCTCGAGGTGGTTCGTCAGGCAAAGGAGGAGACCAGCCAGGCCAGCCTGGACCGGCTGGGCCTGGTGGAGCGCGACCTCAGGTACCTCGCCGGGATTCCAGCCGCCTCGCCGCCACCGCCAGCATCCGAACCTCGTCGCGGCTACTGCGCCTGGGTCGAGGCCCTGGGACATCTGGTGCTTCCTAGGACGGCCGACGCGGCGGCCAGTGCACAGCAGGAGAAGCCCGCGCGCCAGCTGAAGCTCCCCCGCCCAGACCCCAAGGACGGCACCGCCCCCGGCAGCACGGTCACTCCTCCAGTGCAGCGGCGCCCGCCAGTGACCCTGTCCACCTGGGGCGAGGTCGCTTCCGCGGTCTCCACGGGAGACTTCGCCGCGAGGCGGGCGGCCCAGTACGCGGTGGAGGTGCACAAGAAGTGGGTGATAGCCATCGCCTGCGTGCCGTTTGCGCTGGTGGCCATCGTCCTGGCGCTGCGGTTTCCGCGCGGAGGGGTGGGTCTGGTCATCGGCGGCGCGATGGCGGTGTTCTCGGTATTCTGGGTGGGGCTGACGGCGGGGGAGGCGCTGGCCGACAAGCACTACATGTCACCGTGGCTGGCGATGTGGAGCCCGATCCTGATCCTGTCGACTGTCGGCATGGTGGGCCTCCTGCTGGTGAGCCGGGAGATGGGTTCGACCAGGGGCGGCGACTTCGAGGAACTCGCCCAGTGGGCCCGCGACAGGCTGCGGCGCCGGAAGCGGGCGGCTTGATGCGCCTGCGCCTGCTGGACCGCTACATGCTCAGGTCCTGGGTCAAGCTGTTCCTTGTGACTGCGGTGGGATTCCCCGTGGTCGCCGTGCTTACCGAGATGGTCCAGGAACTGAACGACCTGCTGGGGCGCGGTCTGACCGTGACCGAGGTGGTGGTGAGCTTCGTCTACGGCATCCCCGCGTGGGCGTCGATAGTGATGCCGGCGGCTGTGCTTTTCGCCACCATCTTTACCGTCGGCAACATGGCGCGCCATTCCGAGGTCACCGCGGCGAAAGCGGGAGGAGACAGCTTCCACAGGCTGGTCGCCCCGCTGTTCGTGGCCTCACTGGGCGCGGTGCTTCTGGCGATGGTGGTGGGAGAACTCGCCGTCACGGCTAGCGCCCGGCAGGTTGAGCTCCAGAAGGAAGCGTCGAGCCGGAGCCCTGCCGGGCGCTACAACTTTGTCTACCGGGGCGATGCGGGGTGGGCCTTCGCCGTGCGCGCGCTCGACGTGGCCGACAACGCGATGCGTGACGTCGTGCTGGAGCGGGCCGGGAGCGGCCCCGATTACCCCACGCTGGTCATCCGGGCCGACAGCGCCACCTGGAGCGACTCAGCCGCGGTGTGGACCCTGTGGAAGGGCCAGAGCCGGGTGCTGCGCTCGCCCGAGCAGTTGTCGACCTTTCTCTTCGACCGGATGCAGCTGGCAGTCCTTACCGCGCCGCCGGAAGCGTACCTGACGGAGAACCGCGAGCCCAAGGCAATGCGATACGGGGAGCTGGGTCGCTACATCGAATCGATGAAGCGGGCCGGCAATGCCTCCGGCAAGCTCGAGGTGCGGCGGGCCCAGCGGATAGCGATCCCGGCGGCCTGCCTGGTGATCGCCCTCTTCGGAGCGCCCCTCGCGATGGCGGCGCCTCGCTCCGGCTCCGCCTTCGGTGTGGGAGTCAGCCTGGGCGCGACGATCATCTACGTCCTGCTGGCCCAGATTGCCATTGCCATGGGCGACAGCGAGGCCTTCCATCCAGTGGTGCTGGCCTGGATGCCCACAATCCTCTTCCTGCTTGCGGCGCTGCTGCTGCTGGACCGGGTGAAAACCTAGTATGGCAGTGTGGAAGTCCTGGGCAGTGTGAAAAGTATGGGGCAGGGTGGAATGCCTCCACACTGCCCCATACTCCCGCACTCTCACACTCCAACACTCAGAACGCGTACCTCAGCCCCATCTGCACCTGGTATGAGTTCCCCAGGGCGCTGGTGACCTGGTAGCGGTTGTCCAGGTTGGCCGGATCGAACTGGAAAACCGGCCGGTTGGTGCCCTCATCGAAGTCCACCATCTGGAGCGGGTCGTCGGAGTAGAACACGGTTCCGCCGATGGTCTTCACCTTGCCCCAATCGCTGTCGAGCAGGTTGAGCAGGTTGAAGATGCCCACTTCCAGCGTAAGCTCGTGGCCGTTCATGGGTGGCAGCGACTGCCGCACGCTCATGTCGAGGAACGTCTGCCACGGGTTGCGGCAGCTGTTGCGCTCCATGATCTGGCCCCGCTGCTCGCTGAGGCACGGCTCGCCGGAGATGAACTCGTCGAACGCGGCAGCCTGCGCAGCTGCGCTGACCTCGACCACCGCCCCGTCCATGATGTCGGCGAACTGGAGGTTGGGGTCACCCACGCCGGTCGGGATGTAGATCGGGTCGTTGGTGTTGGTGCCGTCGGCGTTGAGGTCACCCCGGTTGCTGCCGCCCCCGGCGATGTAGGTGTATGGCTGGCCCGACTGTCCAGTGTAGGAGAAGGAGACCTCGGTCGTGTACTTCTCCCACGGCGCGATCCAGGTGGCACCCAGCGACAGCCGATGGGGACGGTCGAACGAGCCGGTGGTCGCCTCGTCGTCGGTGTCGAGCCCCGACAGCGTCCGGCTGTTGCGCCAGTTGGAGATCGCCCGGCTCGAGGTGAAGCTCTGGACATCCTCCGCGTGGGAGTAGGTGTACCCCGCGCGCAGCAGCAGGCTGGCACCGAAGCGCCGCTGCAGCTGGCCCGTGAGGCTGTACGAGAAGTTGTTGCTGGTGTTGAGCAGCTCGTAGACGCCGCCTGAGAACGACGGGCCATAGATGCTGTTCACGTAGTCCGGCTCGGCATCGCCGTCGTCCTGGAACGTGCCATACAGCGTGCGCCCGGTGGCGTCGGTGCCCACCGGCCCGGCGAGGTTGCGGTTGATGATGAAGTAGTCGTCCAGGCCCTTGGTGTAGATACCCTCGAGCGTGCCCACGAACCCGTTGCCCAGCTGCTGGTCCAGAGCCAGGTTGAGCCGCATGACGCGGGGGAACTTGGTGTCCTCCCCGATCAGGTCTACTTCGCCCACAAACCCGCCCGGCTCGATCGCGGCACCATCCAGGCACGCCTGCGGCGCCGGCAGCGTCGGGTCGAACGCGGGAACATCCTCGTCCCTGCAGGTCAGCTGGCTGAACTTGAGCCCGGTGTTGGCGTAGGCGTTGGACATCCAGACGAATGCCGGCGCACCGGCAAAGAGACCGATGCCGCCCCGGACCTGGGACGTACGGTCACCCTTGAGGTCGTAGTTGAAGCCGATCCGCGGCTGCCACATCATCTGGCCCGAGGGAACGTCATGGGCGCCGAAGTCAGTCGCCACCCGCGGGTCGTACTCGGGGTTGTCGGGGAACATCGGGATGTCGGCCCTGAGACCGTAGGTCAGGGAGAACCTGTCATTCACCGTCCACTGGTCCTGGGCGTAGAAGCCCAGCGTGTACGTATTGAACAGGGTCTCGCCCGTCACGCCACCGCCGGCAGCTCCCGAAACGATGAGCTGCTCGGCGACTCCCGCCTCGAAGTCATCGAGATCGTCGAAGCGCCATGCGCCATACGAGGCCTGCGCGAAGAGGTTCCGCACCTTGTAGAACTCGTTGCGGGTGCCGATGGTCACAAGGTGGTTGCCTATCGGCTTCGAGAAGTTGTTGGTGACTTCCCAGAAGTCCTGGTCCAGCTCGTTGCCCTGGGAGAACTGCTCCGAGCCAGACTGAATGCGTGCGGTCCCCGCATTGAGGGGATTGGTGAGGTTCTCGACCATCACCAGCGGCTGCACCACCGAGGGCGTGCGGCGGTCCCGGATGCTCTGGAACGAGACCCGCAACTCATTGGAGCTTCCGTTGCCGAAGTTGGAGAAGAGCTGCACCGACGGATTGTGGGTCTTGTTCTTGAACTGGTATGCCACCGAGCTCAGGTCGAAGACCGGATTGTTGGGCGAGGTCGAGCGGCTGAAGTTGTCATCGCCCGCCTGGTTGTAGCCGTAGCGGAGCACCAGCCGGTTGCTGGTCCCCAGCTGCCAGTCGAAGCGCGCCAGCAGGTTGGTCAGCGGGTTGCTGCGATCGAAGATGTCGCCGTTGCCAGGTTCCAGCCCGTAGCCCTCCAGCAGGCTCACGAACCTGTCGTACTCCTCCTGTGTCACCGGCGGCGGACTTTCGGTCGAGCCGAACGCGGGGCCAAGGGACGGGGTGGTCCGGCGGCTGAACTCGCCGCTCAGGAAGAAGTGGAGCTTGTCGCGGATGATCGGCCCGCCCAGCGCGGCACCGAACTGGGACTGGTTGAACGTGGTCTGGCCCAGCGGATCGCCGGCCAGTGCGTCATTGCGGTAGGTGATGAAGGCAGATCCCGAGAGATCGTTCGTGCCGCTCTTGGTAACAGCGTTGATCAGGGCGCCGGTAAAATTGCCCTGCCGCACGTCATACGGCGCCAGCAGGATCTGGTATTCCTTCACCGCCTCGAGGCCCACTGCCCGGCCGCCAGCCTGGCCGCCGGTCTGTCCAGTGCGGCCCAGCCCGAAGCGGTCGTTGACCGTGGCGCCGTCCACCTGGATGGTGTTGAACCGGTTGTTCTGGCCCGCCACGGCGACGCCGCCGTCATCTCCGTCTCGCACGCTCACCTGGGGCGAGAGCTTGACGAAGTCGGTGAAGTCGCGGTTGAGGGTCGGCAGCCGGCGGAGCACCGACTCGTCGATCGTGAGCGAGGTGCCCTGGTGCGAGGGAGCGAAAATGTCGGCGTCGGCCTCGCTGGCGACCACGATGTCCTCCAGCTGCACCGTGGTCGCGGCGAGGACAAAATTCTGCCGGGTGGTCTGGCCAATCGAGGTCCGGAGGCCCGAAGCCCGCTCCGGCCTGTATCCGATGGCGCGCGCCACGACCTCGTACGGTCCGCCCGGCTCCAGGCCCTGGGCCAGGTAGAGCCCGTTGGCGTTGGTGGTGGCTGCCGTTCGGAACCCGGTCGGGAGGTAGGTGATCAGGACCTGCGCATTGGCCAGCGGGGCTCCCGCCGAATCCTGCACATAGCCACTGACGGCGCCGGTTGTGACACCCTGCGCCTCGAGACGGCCAGCAGTGACGGCCGCACCCAGTGCGACCAGCGCTCCCGCCGTACGAATCCATGTCCGCATAGGACCTCTGAGAGTGGGGAAGGATTGCCAGCGGCCACCCGGCTCCGGACGGGGGCTGGCCGGGGGGAAATTCGCATCGGCGGGCAAGGAGGTCAAGGAACCAAAGGCAGACCAGTACGGCCCGCTGCGTCGCTCGCTACGGGTCCTGGGGAGCGGCCGAGATGTCGAGACGGACGTAATCGACTGGCCACCCGTCTCCGGTGATCTTGAGGATGTACGTACCGTTGAAGAGCGGCATCTGGCCCGGGGACCAACTCGAGCCGAGCCAGGTCCAGTCGGCGGCTCCGACTTCCCGCAGGTAGAACTCGTAGAGGCCGGACCGGGAGTGAATCTGGAACCCGAAGCTGGCCGATCGACTCGCAACCAGGCGGTAGTACTTGCTGAACTCACCGTCCGAAAATTCGTCCGGTGGGGCGTCGATCAAGGTGACGACCTCTCCCGGCAGCGGCATGGTAATCGAGGGAGCACTGGCAATCTCGTTAGTTCCCGGGAGGGGCTCCGGAGGCATCCCAACGAGAAGTTCGTCGTTCTGCGGCACGCCTGGCGGCGACAACTCCCGAGCATAATCCAGCGAAATCCCTTCCAGACGAATCCTGCCGCGGAAATCGGCCAGGGGAAAAATGGTCGCGCTTCGGCCATCGGGCCCAATATCGAGGGTCCGAAAACACACGGATTCCCCGCATCCTGACAACTCAGTCTCGAGCTCGAAGTCCGGCCTGAACGTGAAGGGCGCGCTCACCTCCAGCTCCAGGGTGTCGCCCAGCCGCATCTCCGCGTCGGAGAATTGAACCGGCAACCTGCCCTTGGGCAGCACCGTCACCGTGATACCCGCCTCCCTGCCCTCGGCGGCCACCCTGAACGACGTCCGGGTCAGCTCCTCGCCAGAGACCGAAAGCGCCAACTCGCCATTTGAAGTCTGGAAGACAAGCATCCCGTCGGTCTCCTCCGGCACGGGGTATCCGGGGGCCGCTACCACCGAAATTCCTGGCCCGATGGACTCCAGGGTTATCGACGTATTCAAGGCGGATCCGATGCCGTCCACCACCCGTACCAGAACCACACGCTCGGATCCCTGCAAGA
>CAMLHP010000047.1 GCA_946479805.1 uncultured Gemmatimonadota bacterium
TCTGGGAACTGCTGCGCCAGCACCCGGCCATTCAGAGGGGCCTCAAGCGCGCAGGATTCACGGGTGGGTGGCTGGGGACATGACGGCTCGACGGCAAGTCGGCTGGACGGCGAGTCGGCTGGTCGCCCTGGCCGCCTTCGCAGTTGCCTGCGCCGGTCCGGCTGACGGCGAAGTCCACCTCCGCTTCTGGACAATGGGGCGTGAGGGAGAGGTCGTGGCTCCGCTGGTGCGCGAGTTCGAGCGGCTCCATCCCGGGATCCGGGTCGACATCCAGCAGATGCCGTGGACCGCCGCACACGAGAAGCTGTTGACGGCGCACGTAGGCGGCACCTCGCCCGACATCTCCCAGCTGGGAAACACCTGGATCTACGAGCTGGCGATGCTGGGTGCGATCCAGCCCATCGATTCGCTGCTCGGCCCCGAGTCACCCATCACAGCGGACGCATACTTCCCCGGCATCTGGGACACCAACTTCGTGGGGGATACGCTGTTCGGGGTGCCATGGTACGTGGACACGCGGGTGCTGTTCTACCGCACCGACCTGCTGGAGCGGGCGGGAGTCGATTCGATGCCCGTCACCTGGGAGGCCTGGCGGGCGGCGATGGTACGGATCCAGGAAGCGGCGGGGCCCAGGCAATGGGCCATCTTCCTCCCCACGAACGAGTGGATGCAGCCGGTCATCCTGGCGCTCCAGAACGGCTCCACCATTACCGACTCGGCGGGGCGCCGGGGTGCCTTCACAGAGCCGGCGTTCAGCGAGGCATTCGACTTTTACGTGAGCCTGTTCGAGGACGACCTCGCTCCTCCCATGGGCAACGCCGATGTAGCCAATGTCTGGCAGGAGTTTGCGCGCGGGACTTTCGCGATGTACATCACCGGCCCGTGGAACCTGGGCGAGTTCCGGCGGCGGCTTCCCGACAGCCTGCAAGGCGTCTGGGCCACGGCGCCGCTGCCCGGCCCCGATGGCCCGGGCGAGTCGTTCGCGGGTGGCTCGAGCCTGGTGGTGTTCCGCAGCAGCGAACATCCGCGTGAGGCGCTGGCACTCATCGAGTTTCTCTCCCGGCCCGAGTCACAGGCGCGGTTCTTTCACCTGAGCGGGAACCTGCCGCCCCGCCGGGACGCCTGGCAGGACTCGGCCCTCGCCGATGACCCCAAGGTGCGGGCCTTTCGCGAGCAGCTCGAGCGGCTCGCCTCTCCGCCACACGTGCCAGAAATCGAGCTGATAGTGACCCGGGTGTACGAGCAGGCGGAGAGGGCCATCAGGGGCAATGTGCCGGCGCCCGTGGTGCTCCGAGCGCTCGACGCCCAGGTGGACCGGATTCTCGAGAAGCGGCGCTGGGTGCTGGACCAGCAAGCTGCCGCCGCTGCCGCAGCTGCGGTGGGGACTGTTCCGTGAGCGCGGAAGGCCGCCAGGCGCGGGCGGCCCGCTGGTTCGTGACGCCGGCCCTGGGGCTCATAGGTGTGTTCTTCGCGCTGCCGGTTCTGGCCGCGTTTATCCTCAGCCTCACCGACTTCGACATCTACGCCATTGCCGATGCGTCCAATGTGCGATTCGTCGGCTTCGACAACTACGTCGAGCTGGGCAGGAACCCGCTCTTCTGGGCCGCGCTCAGGAACACGTTCTACTTCGTGCTGGTGGGAGGCCCGCTCTCGGTGGTCGTGTCGCTGGGCGCCGCGCTGCTGGTGAACGCCCGGCTGGCCCGGTGGAAGAGCTTCTTCCGCACGGCGTACTTCGCACCAGTCGTCACCACACTGGTCGCCGTGGCGCTGGTGTGGCGCTACCTGTATCACCCCACCTACGGCCCCATCAACTACATCCTCGGCAAGGTGGGCATCGGGCCGATCGACTGGCTGGGTGATCCGGCGTGGGCCATGCCGGCCATCATCATCCTCGCGGTGTGGAAGAACTTCGGCTACAACATGCTGATTTTCATCGCGGGGCTGCAGAACATCCCGGATGACTTGTATGACGCCGCCGACCTGGACGGCGCCAACTGGTGGCACCGCTTCCGCCATGTGACGTTGCCAATGCTGGGGCCGACATTCCTGTTCGTGGGAGTGGTGACGATGATCGGCTATTTCCAGCTCTTCGCCGAGCCGTACGTCATGACCCAGGGCGGGCCGCTCAAGAGCACCCTCAGTGTGGTGCTGCTGATGTACGAGGAGGGCTTCCGCTGGTGGCGGATAGGCAACGCGGCCGCCATCGCCTTCGTGCTGTTCGTCATCATGCTGGCGCTGACATTGCTCCAGTTCCGGCTCCGGCCGCGGGAGGATTGAGTGAAGCCGCGCTCGTTCCTGCTGCATGCGGTGCTGGTGCTGGGCGCCCTGCTGGCGCTCGGGCCCCTCCTCTGGATGGTGTCGGCCAGCTTCATGCACGACGGCCAGGCCACGTCGCTGCCGCCCGAGGTGCTGCCCAGCCCCGCGACGCTGGACCAGTACTCCACGCTGTTCTCCCGGCTCTCGATGGGCCGCTACTTCCTCAACAGCGTCATTGTCGCGGTGCTGGTCACCACTGCCTCGCTGCTCATCAACTCACTCGCCGGTTATGCCTTCGCCAAGCTCCGGTTCCGGGGCCGCGACCGTCTGTTCAGCGCGCTGCTCGCGCTGCTGGTGATCCCGGCCCAGATCACCATGCTGCCGCTTTTCCTCATGCTGCGGGAGCTGGGACTGATCAACACTTACCTCGGTGTGGCGATCCCGGGCCTCGCCAGCGTGTTTGGCATATTCCTGATCCGGCAGTACGCGCTGAGCATTCCAGACGAACTGCTCGACGCCGCCCGGATGGACGGCGCGGGCGAATTCCGGATCTACTGGTCGGTGGTGCTGCCGGTGCTGCTGCCGATCCTGGTGACGCTGGGCATCTTCACCTTCATGGCCACATGGAACGATTTCCTGTGGCCCCTGATCGTGCTGAGCGACGACAGCCGTTACACCCTGCCGGTGGCCCTGGCCAACCTCTCGGGAGAGCACGTCCAGGACATCGAGCTCATGATGGCTGGCGCGGTGGTCACGGTGCTGCCGGTGATGCTGGTGTTCCTCTTCCTGCAGCGGTACTACCTGAGGGGCATCATGCTGGGGAGCGTCAAGGGATGACGGGTTCAGCCCAACGCGCGGCCATTGGTGCGGATGACTTCGGCATAGAAGCGGGCGCTGGCCTTGGGCGTCCGGCGCAGGTTGGTGTAGTCCACATGGACAATTCCAAACCGCTTGGCGTAGCCCAGGCTCCACTCGAAGTTGTCGAGCAGGGACCAGGCGCAGTAACCCCGGAGGTTGACTCCCTGCTGCATGGCGTCGTGTGCCGCCCTGAGGTGGGTGCGGTAATAGTCCACCCGGAGCGGGTCATCCAGGATGTCACCCTCCGCAGAGGGAGGGTCGGGAAAGGCGGCGCCGTTTTCCGTTATGTAGAGCGGCAGGCGGCCGTAGCGTTCGGTCACCCAGAGGAGCACCCGGGTGAGTGACTCGGGGTGGACTTCCCAGCCGGTTTCGGTGTAGAGGGCACCGGGCTGCTTCACGTTGCTGGCGCGCACCGGCCAGGCATCGGCGTCGTGGTGCGTCACGCCGCGGGTGTAGTAGTTGATGCCCAGGAAGTCGAGTGGCTGGCGGATGAGAGCGAAGTCGGCGGGTGAATGCTCGGGCCATGCGTCGCCGAAGATCTCGCGCAGTTCGTCGGGGTAGCTGCCGAGAAACACCGGATCGAGGTACTGCCGGTTCATGTAGGCGTCGGCGCGCTGGACCGCTGCGAGGTCTTCAGCCGAGCCGGACGCGGGATACTTGGGCTCGAGGTTCACCACCAGGCCGGCCTGGCGCGCGCCACCGGCCCGCAGCGCCTGGACGCCGGTGCCGTGGGCCCGGAGCAGGTTATGGGTGGCAATCGGTGCTTCGTAGATATTGGTGTGGCCCGGCGCGAGGGCGCCATGGAGATAGCCACCGTCGGTAATGACCCAGGGCTCGTTGAGCGTGGCCCACGCGGCAACGCGGTCGCCCAGTGCCTTGACGGCAACGCCGGCGTACTCGGCAAACCAGTCGGCAATGTCGCGGTTGAGCCAGCCGCCCCGGTCGTCGAGCGCTGCAGGAAGGTCCCAATGGTAGAGCGTCGCCAGCGGCGTGATTCCGGCTTCAAGCAGGGCATCGACCAGCCGGTCGTAGAAGGCGATGCCCCCGGGGTTGGACCGGCCGGTGCCTTCTGGCAGAAGCCGGCTCCATGAAAGGCTGAAGCGATAGGCGTTGAGGCCCAGCGACTTCATCAGCCCCACGTCGTCGAGGTAGCGATTGTAATGGTCGCAGGCGATGTCGCCGGTCTCGCCCCGAGCGGTGCGGCCCGGCGTATGGGCAAAGCGATGCCAGATGCTGGGCCCCGCGCCGTCGGCGAGGGGTGAGCCCTCGATCTGGTATGCGGCGGTTGCGGTGCCCCAGAGGAAGCCGGCGGGAAACTCGAAGTTGGAATTCACTGGTCAGGAAAGCCCATGGCAAGCGTGTCGCTCCAGCAAGTGCGCAAAATATACCCCGACCGCGCCCAGGACCACGTCGCGGTGCACGGACTGGACCTGGACATCGCCGACGGCGAGTTCCTGGTGCTGGTCGGGCCGTCGGGCTGCGGCAAGAGCACCACGCTCAGGATGATTGCCGGGCTGGAGAGCATAACGTCCGGCAGGCTGGTGATTGGGGACCGGCTGGCCAACGACATCCCGTCACGCGACCGCGACATCGCCATGGTTTTCCAGAGCTACGCGCTGTATCCCCACATGACTGTGCGCCAGAACCTGGCTTTCGCGCTCAAGCTCAGGAAGCTGCCGGAAGCTGACATCACCCGCCGGGTGAATGAGGCCGCGGCAGCGCTCGGCCTGGACCGGATGCTGGACCGCAAGCCGAAGCAGTTGTCGGGTGGCGAGCGCCAGCGGGTTGCGCTGGGCCGGGCCATAGTGCGGCAGCCCCAGGTGTTCCTGTTCGACGAGCCGCTCTCGAACCTCGACGCCAAGCTCAGGGTCCACATGCGCCGCGAGATCGGCCGGCTGCACCGGGAGCTGGGGACCACAATGATCTACGTGACCCACGACCAGGTCGAGGCGATGACCCTGGGCGACCGGATCGCGGTGATGTCGGCCGGGCACCTGCAGCAAGTGGACACTCCCATGGGGCTGTACGAGCGGCCGGCCAACCTCTTCGTGGCGGGGTTCATCGGCAGTCCCCCCATGAACCTCATCTCGGGGATGGTGGAAGTTGGTCAGGGCGGTCGGGTGTTCCGGAGCGCCAATGGGGACGTGGCCCTGCCGCTGGCTGATTCCTCCGGGATCCCTTCGGGCACCGCTGTCACGCTCGGGCTCCGGCCAGAGGCGCTGGCTCTTGAGGGTGCGGACGCTCCGATTCAGGGTCGGGTGGACCTGGTGGAGCCGTTGGGGAGCGAGACCCTGGTTCATGTCGACGTGGGGCAAGCCACGCTGGTGGCACGATTTGCTGGAGACGTGCCGCCCAAGGCCGGCGATGCCGCAGGTCTGGAACCGGACCTGGGGGGGGCCCACTGGTTCGGCGAGGACGGCCGGCGCGTCGGCGGGGGCCCCGAGCCGGGGGAGAGCTAGACGGAACGTCCAACCCGGGCTAGATTTACAGGCTTCCCCGGCATCCGGCCTGGGACCGCCCGATCCTGGGGCTTCACCTCCTCCCGCGGCAGCCCCTGGCTGCGGCAACACGAGTGAACATCCTGCATGCCTGAACAGGTCACCCCCGAGCTCGACAAGTTCATCCCCGCCACCGGTCTCAAGGTTCGCTCCGACCTCTACGACGAGGACTACTCGGACGCTGAATACGACGAGATGCTCTCGATGTACGAGGGCACCATGTCGCAGATCGTGGAAGGCGAGATCGTAAAGTCGAAGGTCCTCCGCATCACCGACAACGCCGTCATCCTCGACGTCGGCTTCAAGTCCGAGGGCTCCGTGCCGCTCGACGAGTTCAAGGAGCCGGGCGAACTCAAGGTGGGCGATGAGGTCGAAGTGTTCCTCGAGCACCTCGAGGACCACGAGGGCGCGGTCGTGCTCTCGAAGAAGAAGGCCGACTTCATGCGGGTCTGGGAGAAGATCCGCGTCGCCCACGAGAGCGACGAGCCGGTCGAAGGCACCCTGACCAAGAAGATCAAGGGCGGTGTGGTGGTGAACCTCATGGGCGTGGATGCGTTCCTGCCCGGTTCCCAGATCGCGCTCCGCCGGGTGCCCAACATCGACGAGCTGCTGGGCCAGACCTACGAGTTCAAGATCATCAAGCTCAACAAGCGCCGGCGGAACATCGTCGTCTCGCGCCGGGTGATCCTCGAGAACGAGCGGGCCCACAAGCGCGAGCACCTGATGAAGGAGCTCGAGACCGGCCAGGTCCGGAAGGGCGTGGTCAAGAACATCACCGACTTCGGCGCCTTCATCGACCTGGGCGGCGTGGACGGACTGCTCCACATCACCGACATGTCCTACGGACGGGTCTCCCATCCGAGCGAGATGGTCGCCATCGGGCAGGAAGTCGAGGTCAAGATCCTCGACATCGACTGGCAGCGGGAACGGATCTCGCTGGGCATGAAGCAGCTGCAGGACTACCCGTGGAAGGACGTGGCGGCCAAGTATCCGGTCGGCACCCGGGTCCAGGGCAAGGTGGTCTCGATCACCAACTACGGCGCGTTCGTCGAGCTGGAGCCGGGCATCGAGGGCCTGGTCCACATCAGCGAGATGAGCTGGACCCGCAACGTCCGTCACCCGTCCAAGATCGTCTCCATCGGCGAGACCATCGAGGCCGTGGTGCTCAAGGTCGACGAAGGCGACGAGAAGATCTCGCTCGGCATGAAGCAGACCGAGCAGGACCCCTGGATGGTGCTGCCGCTCAAGTACCCGGTGGGCACCCGGATCCAGGGCAAGGTCCGGAACCTCACCAGCTTCGGCGCCTTCGTCGAGATAGAGCCCGGCATCGACGGCCTGATCCACATCAGCGACATGTCGTGGACCAAGCGGGTGCAGCACCCGTCCGAGGTCGTCAAGAAGGGCGACGGGGTCGAGGTACTGATCCTCAACATCGACGCCGACAACAAGCGCATCAGCCTGGGCCTCAAGCAGGCGCAGGAAGATCCGTGGCTCAAGATCGGCGAGACCTATCCCATCGGGCTCGAGCTCCGGGGGACGGTGCTCCGGATCATGGACAAGGGCCTTGTGGTCGATGTCGGCAACGACATCGAGGGCTTCGTGCCGGTCTCCCAACTGGGCAAGCCGGACATCGAGAACCCGGCCGACGCGGCCCAGGAAGGCCAGCCGGTTGACCTCAGCGTGATCGAGGTTGATCCCATTCACCACCGCATCGTGCTGGCGGTGGTCGGCTATCCCGACATCCCCTTCGAGCCGCTGCCCAAGCGGGAAATCCCGGCGGATGAAGATGACACCGAGCCAGACTCTGAATCCGAGTCGGCCACCGAGAGTGAGGAGTCGGGAGTGGAGAGTTGAGAGTCGAGAGTTGATCGTCGAGAGTTGAGAGTCGGGGGTCGGGAGCTGCTGCTGCTCCGGACCCCCTTCTCACTTTTGACTTCTCACTTATTACTTCTCACTTCGCACCTCTTGACTCTCGCCACTCAACTCTTGACTCTTAGCCATGCCCGATCCCCGGCAGTTGCTCGAGGAACTCCACCATCGCCAGGCGCTCGCGGAACAGGGCGGGGGTGAGGCGCGGGTTGCAGCGCAGCACAAGAAGGGGAAGCTCACCGCCCGCGAGCGGCTCGATCTCCTCCTCGATCCCGGCTCCTTCGTGGAGCTCGACCGCTTTGTCACCCATCGCTCCAGCGATTTCGGCCTGGCGGACCAGGTCTTTCCCGGCGACGGCGTCGTAACCGGCCATGGCCGGATCGATGGGCGGCTGGTTTACGTATTTTCCCAGGACTTCACAGTATTCGGCGGCTCGCTCTCGGAGGCCCACGCCGAGAAGATCTGCAAGGTGATGGACCTGGCGATGCGAAATGGCGCTCCGGTCATCGGGCTCAATGACTCCGGCGGTGCCCGCATCCAGGAGGGTGTTGTCTCGCTCGGCGGCTACGCCGACATCTTCCTTCGCAACACGCTTGCATCCGGCGTCGTGCCCCAGATCAGCGCCATCCTCGGTCCCTGCGCCGGGGGTGCGGTCTACAGCCCCGCCATCACCGACTTCATCTTCATGGTCCGGGGAGTCAGCTACATGTTCGTCACCGGCCCCAACGTGGTGAAGACGGTGACCCATGAAGAAGTGGACTTCGACCAGCTGGGGGGCGCTGACGTGCATGGCTCCACTTCAGGCGTGTCGCACTTCACCCACGACACCGAGCCCGAATGCCTCGCGGCCATCCGCGAACTGGTGTCGTACATGCCCGGCAACAATCTTGACGAGCCGCCGGCGCGCCATTCCACCGATCCCGATGACCGCCGGGACGAGCAGCTGCTCGACATCATACCCGACAGCTCGTCCCGCCCATACGACATGCGGGAGGTGATCCAGCGGATCGTGGACGACGGTGCGCTTCTCGAGGTGCAGCCTGACTACGCCGGCAACATCATCGTCGGCTTTGCCCGGCTGGGCGGGCAGCCGGTGGGCGTGATCGCCAACCAGCCAGCCGTGCTTGCGGGAGTGCTGGACATCAGCGCTTCCATCAAGGCGGCCCGGTTCATCCGCTTCTGTGACTGCTTCAACATCCCGCTCGTCACCCTTGTAGACGTGCCCGGTTTCCTGCCGGGAGTGACCCAGGAGCACGGCGGCATCATCAAGCATGGAGCCAAGCTGCTGTATGCCTACTGCGAGGCCACGGTTCCCAAGCTGACGGTCATCACCCGCAAGGCCTATGGCGGCGCCTATGACGTCATGAGCTCCAAGCACATCCGGGGTGACATCAACCTGGCGTGGCCCACCGCCGAGATCGCTGTGATGGGGCCGAAAGGGGCGGTGGAGATCCTCTTCAAGGACGAGCTGGCGAAGAGCTCCGACCCCGCGGCTACTGCCGGCCGGCTGGCGGACGAGTACACCGCCAGGTTTGCCAATCCCTATTCGGCGGCGGCGCGCGGATTCGTGGATGACATCATCGACCCGCGCGACACCCGGCCCCGGCTCATCGGCGCGCTCCGCACCCTGTCGGGGAAGCGCGACCGCAATCCGCCCCGGAAGCACGGGAACCTGCCGCTGTGATCATGGGCGGACGCAGTCCGCCCCTACTGGCGGAAATCCGTTCCCTGCATCATGTTGAATGCGATGCACCCGAGCCTCTCCCCATCGGTCCGAGCCCTGAACGCAGCCGCCGCTGCGGCGCTGCTGCTGGGCCTGGCCGCGCCCCTTGCCGCGCAGGGCGCAGTGGATCCCAACGTCGCGCCCCGCGCCGCCGAACTCGAGCGTATAGGCGAGCGTCAGCTGGGCACCGAGATGCTGGGCCGCTACCTCGCCGTGGCGCAGAGCGATGGCCGGGCCTGGTTCCTCCTGGGACGATTTTATCGGCTGGACGCCCGCGACTGGCACCGCAGTGGCCACCGGACTTCTCCCGACGCAGAGCTGTACCTCGCCCTCTCCGATGTCGCCTTCCAGGAAGCAGAGAAGCTGCAAGTCGACTCAGCGCCGCTCTACGGCGCGCTGGTCGCAGTGGATCGCGCACTGGTGCATGTGGAAGATCGGGGCTGGAACCGGGTCGCCGGTTCCACCGAGCTCCCGCCGCTGCCGCCCATGGTGCTGGAGCTGGGTCGCAACCTGGTCGCCACCTGTCCCAGGCGCGGTGTAATTCTCGCGGGCTCCGAACTGGAAGGGGTGGCGGTGTGGTACGGGGTGATGGGCGCTGGTGGCCGCGGGGACCTGCTGCCGGTGCGGGCCGACCTCTACGCCGTTGACCCGCGTTACCGGAGCCAGACCGCGCGTGCACTGGGGGTAAGCGACTCCCTGGGTATTCGTCCAGCGCTCGCCGCCGCCGCAGCGGCTCGAGCCATCTGCCTTACTCCCAATGCCGATTCCACCCTGGTTCCAGACGAGCAGCTGAAGGTCGAGCGGCTGGTTCGAATCATTGGTCCGGGTGAGGTACCGGAGGGAATCAGCCTCAGCTTCACCCAGGTGGTGCTGGACCACGAGGCGGGCTCGAGCGTTTGGACCCGCGACGTGCTGTCGGTGTATGGCGTCGCATCGCGCCGCAATCCGGTGCTCTGCCGCAGCCTCTCCGCCGTTGCCGGGGTACTGCCCGGCGGCGCCTGCCGGCCGTAGACGGCGGGGGCCGCGCCGCCCCTGATCCACTTCTAACACCTCCCTTCGCACTTGATCAAGCGTGTCCTGATCGCCAACCGCGGCGAGATCGCCTTGCGCGTGATTCGGGCCTGCCATGAGGAAGGCCTGGAGGCTGTAGCCGTGCACAGCCTTGCTGATCGCGGCAGTCCCCACGTGCGGGCCGCAGATCACGCGGTTGCGCTTGGTGGTATCGCGCCGAGTGAGAATTATCTCGACATCGAGAAGCTGATCGCCGCCGCGAAGGCCTCCGGCGCTGACGCGGTGCACCCGGGATATGGGTTTCTGGCCGAGCGCGCTGCGTTCGCTGAAGCAGTCGAGGGCGCGGGGCTCGTATGGATCGGTCCACCAGCCGCGGCCATCCGGGCCATGGGCGACAAGACCGAGGCCAGGCAGCGAATGCGCGCGGCTGGTGTTCCGATAGTGCCCGGCACGGAGGAGTCACTGAGCGGATTGGCCGAGGCCGCACCGATTGCCCGCCAGCTCGGGTATCCGGTGATGGTGAAGGCCGCTGCCGGCGGAGGCGGCAAGGGGATGCGCGTCGTGCGCATCGAGGCTGAGCTGGGTCCGGCTCTCGAAGCGGCAGCACGCGAAGCGGGGAAGGCGTTCGGCGATCCCAGCGTCTATCTCGAAAAGCTGGTCGAGCGTCCCCGGCACATCGAAATCCAGATCCTGGCCGACGCAACGCGCACCGTGCATCTGGGCGAGCGCGAATGCTCCATCCAGCGCCGGCATCAGAAGCTCGTGGAAGAAGCACCGAGCGTGGCGGTCGGCCCTGAGCTGAGGAAGCGCATGGGCGAGGCGGCGGTCGCCGCTGCCAGGGCAGTGCACTACCGGGGAGCGGGCACATGCGAGTTCCTCGTGGCCGACGACGGAGCGTTCTACTTTCTCGAGATGAACACCCGGATCCAGGTCGAGCATCCGGTGACCGAGCTGGTGTACGGCGTGGACCTGGTGCGCGAGCAGCTGCGGATCGCATCGGGGATGCCGATGAGCGTACCGGACGGCGAGCTGCAGCCGTCCGGCTGGTCGATCGAATGCCGCATCACCAGTGAAGACCCGGCCAACGGTTTCCTGCCCGACACCGGGCGGGTGGCGTTCCTGCGCGCGCCGTCGGGTCCGGGCGTCCGCTGGGACGCGGGCATCGAGCCAGGCAACGAGATCACCCTGCATTACGACCCCATGCTCGCCAAGCTCATCGTCTGGGCCGAGGACCGGCCGGCAGCGATCCGCCGGATGCGCCGGGCCCTCAACGAGCTGGTCATCACCGGCGTGGCAACCAATCAGGCGTTTCATCGCCGGCTGCTGGAAGACCCGGCTTTTGCCCAGGGCGAGATCGACATCCAGTTCCTCGAGCGGCGCGCCGACCTGCTCGGGGCCGTGATTTCCGGACCCGAAGCCGATGCACTCGCCATCGCCGCAGCCCTGGCGGAGCACGAAGCCCGGCGCCTCCGGAAGCCTGCCGTAGTACCGAGGTCGGCGACCGGCGAAGTACCGTCAGCGTGGGCTCTCGAAGCACGTCGTGGCGCCCTCGACTGATCCGGCGATGTCGGCGCCGGTCCGGATCGAGCGGATCGCCGCGGGCGGGGACGGTGTCGGGCGGCTGGCGGACGGCCGGACCGTGTTTGTTCCCCGAACTGCCCCTGGCGACCTGATTGAGCCCGCCACCGTGGAGCTGCACAAGCGCTTTGCCCGGGCCAGCATTGGCCTGCTGCTGGAGCCTGGACCTGACCGGGTCGAGCCCCGGTGCCCTCACTACGTGCGCGACCGCTGTGGCGGCTGCCAGTTGCAGCACCTCTCGCCCGATGCCCAGCGCTCGGCGCGGCAGCGGATCGCGGGCGATGCGCTACGCCACCTGGGCAAGCTCGACGTAGCCGACCCACCCATCGAACCGGCGCCGGACGACTGGCACTATCGCACCAGGATCACGCTGCATCATGACCGCGGCAGAATCGGGCTGAGGCCTCTGGATCAGCCCACCGGCGCGTTCGATCTCGAGCACTGCTACATCACCAGCCATGCGCTCATGGATGCATGGAAGGTGCTGAGCGCTCATCGCAACCTGCTGCCTGTCAGCTGGAGCCGGCTGGTGCTCCGGCTGGACCGCGATGGCCTGAGGCACGTGGTGCTCGAAGCCGACGCTGGCACCGAGTGGACCAGCGCGCCGCGCCTGGGGGAGGTGCTCATGCGCGCCGGCAGCGAGGCGTCGCTCTGGCTTCGCACAGCCGGTGGTACGGCGCATGTGGCCGGACAGAAATCGACCACCGCAGCCGCAGCGTTCGAGCAGGTGTATCCAGCGGTGGCGTGGATGGCGCGCGCCTTTGCGCTGGACCGGCTGTCGGCCGGGCCCGGGGACATGGTGTGGGACCTTTATTCGGGGCTGGGTGACAGCTCGCGGGCGCTGGCAGGGTCAGGTGCCCGCGTGACCAGTGTCGAGTCCGATCCTGCTGCAGTGGCGTGGGCCGCGCTTCATGCTGGTGGTGAATTGGAAATCGAGCGCCGGACGGGACGGGCCGAGCACGAGGTGAAGTCGCTGCCCGATCCGGACCTCGTCATCACCAACCCGCCGCGCACTGGGATGGACAGCGCCGTGGTGGACGAGATCGCGCAGCGGGCACCGCGCCGGCTGGCCTACATCTCGTGCGACCCTGCCACGCTGGCGCGCGACATCGCCCGGCTGGGCCCCTCATGGGCGCTGACCGGCTGGCGCGCGTTTGACCAGTTTCCCCAGACCGGGCACGTGGAAACCGTGGCCCTGCTGGAGCCGCAATGAAGTATTTCGTGACCATCGAGGGGCGGGAGCGCGTGGTCGAGGTGAATGGCGACCAGGTCGCGCTCGACGGCACTACTGTGAGCGCCCGGCTGGAGCCGGTGCCGGGCACGCCGCTCCGCCAACTTGTCCTGGACGGCAGGCCCATCACCCTCACGGTCGAACCAATGGCTCCCGGCCGCTGGCGGGTGGGCCGGGCGGGCCTTGCCCCGGAGGTCGAGGTCCTGGACGAACGGCTGCGCCACATCCGGTCGCTGACCGGGAACGGGGCCCGGAAAGGCGGAAGCGGGGTGCTCAAGGCCCCAATGCCGGGGCTGGTGGTGCGGGTCGAGGTCGAGCCGGGCCAGCAGGTTACGGCCG
>CAMLHP010000048.1 GCA_946479805.1 uncultured Gemmatimonadota bacterium
CGCCGCCGGCGATCCAGATGGCGGTGAGCTCGAGGATGCCGTGGCTCAGCACGAACTCGCCCAGGTAAGTGAACAGTCCCACGTTGGCGAAGTGGCCCGCGACAGCGCCCAGCTGCAGTCCGTTGAATCCCAGCACCAGCAGCGAGCCGATCCCGGCGAAGATGCCGCCCGCGAAGCAGAAGAACGCAATCCGCACGTTGTTGGTGATGATCCACGACGCTGTGAAGGGCCGCCCGCTCACCGCTATCGAGACATAGCGATCACCGGCCGCTGCCCGCTCCAGCCCGGCAGCGGCGCGCTCGAGCATCACGGCCGGCAGCACTTCCTCGGCGCGCTCCGGCTGGTCACGCAGCATCCGGTATCCGATGGTTCCGGGAATCATGAACGCGAGGAAGCCGGCGATCACGTACCAGCGCGCATTCACCACCGCCGCCGGCGACTCGACCGCCAGCACCCGCCACAGCTTTCGGAACCCGCCCCTGTCCGACCGGTAGAGCGAATTGTGTCCCGCGGCCACCAGCCGTTCCACCTGCGCCACGGTGCCGGCGGGCGCTCCATAAGTGCGAAGTCGCGCCAGGTCCGCAGCGATCTCGCGGTAGCGGGCGGCGAACTCCGGCAACTCGGCCGCCGCAAAGCTGTCGAGGCCATCGCGCCTGGCCCGCTCGGCCAGCCGGGCGAATTCCTCCCAGCGTCCTCGCTGCCGGACCTCAAGCTGCATCCACTGGCTGCCAAGGCCGCGTCCCGCTTCCCGTCTTTCGGTCTCTTCCCGATGGAGGAGCTCGAGCCTCGTGGCCAGCTCGGCCGACGGGTCAAGGTCCTCAAGCGGGCCCGCCACTCGCGAGGCCATCGCTCCCAGCAACCGGTGGCTGGCCTCCGGTGCCAGCTCGGGGAGCCGGGCAAGGGTGGCTCCGAGCAGTTGGTAATCCGCATCGGCCAGGAGCGGCGCCGAAAGTGCCGTCGTCGCCGCAGCAGCGGAGGATGCGAGCGCCTGCGGTCGCACCCCCGCCTGGGGCTGGTCGCGAACCACCACGGTGCCGGCGACCAGGTCTCCGAGGCGGCGTGCCCTGGGATGGAGTGCCACGAGGATGGCGCCCAGAAGGTACGGCGGGGGAAGAAAATCGGCGGTGCGAAGCAGGTTGCGGATGACAGCGGCGCCGGAACCGATGGGATGGCCGGTCTCCATCACCACCCGGATGCCCATGAGGCGCTTGCCCGGGGTCTGCCCGTCCCGCAGTGCCTCAAAGAAAGTGAAGTAGCCGTACCAGATGCCGAACATGGCCAGCACGGCGAGCGCCCCGGTCCAGGTGCCTCCCACGCCGGTCACGCCGCGGAGGATTGCCAGCGCAAGAATCAGCACCCCGATCAGGGCCTGGTCTATCACCGCCGCCGCGGCGCGAGAACCCAGCCCCGCAACCTCGTGCTCCAGCCGGACATTCTCCGGCGTCTCGATGGCGAGGTGCCGCGTGAGCGACCTCTCGGGGCTGGAAGCGGCCATGACCTCAACGTAGGCGTGGCGGGCCGACATTCGCCACTCGCGCCATGGACCCCGCAAGGCCACTATTCGGGGAATCCTCTCCTGGACCAGCCACCCTCGACCGGGGACCGCCAGTGACCAGCGTCATGGACCTCCGTCCACTTTCCGTCGGCGAAACGCTCGACCGCTCATTCGGCATCTACCGGCGCCTGCTGGTGCCCCTGCTTCTGATCCAGCTGATCTGCGTCGCCCCTGTGTTTCCGCTCCAGCTGTACCTGGTGGCGAGCGGGCGGCAGCTGAGCGGGTGGTATTTCCTGTTTGGGCTGGTCGGCTTCGTGCTGTCGTCGCTGGCCAGCGCCGCGACCGCTCTGCTCATCGCCGAGCGCTACCTCGGGCGCGACCTCTCGGCCAGGGAATCGCTGCGACGCTCGCTGCCGCGCGTGGGCGCGGTCATCGCCGTATCGCTGCTGCTGGGCCTGGTGCTCATGATCAGCGTGATGCCCTCGATGCTCTCCTGGGCGGCGGGTGCCGGCCTGATGGCGGTCGCCGCACAGGGCGGGGCCACACCGAGCGGAGGAAGCCTGGGGGCAACGGCTGGGCTGATGCTGGTTGGCGTCGTGCTGCTGGTGCTGCCGGTGGTGGTTGCATCGGCGCTCGCCGTGAGCCTGCCGGCGCTGATTGTCGAGCGGGTAAGTGCCGGCGCGGCGCTGAGCCGGTCGTGGGCCCTCACCAAGGGCCGCCGGCTGCGGGTTGCCTTCGTCATCTTCGTGCTGATGGTCATCCTCATGGTGCCCTACATCGGCCTGGCATTGATGTTCGGTTTCGCTGCCTCCCCCGACAGCCGTGGCGCAGCTCTCCTGTTCGTTGTGCAGTACGGGATTTCGCTGCTGCTGACACCACTGCTCTACTGCGTGATAACACTGCTCTATTTCGACCTCCGGGTCAGGCGCGAGGCCTTCGACCTCGAGATGCTCGCCGGCCAGGTGGCCACCGCCTGACGCGTGCAGATTCCGGCTGACTCGCTTCGCGCAGTACTCGATTCCGTCTTCCGGGATCCAGCGTACCGCTGGGACTCGCCATCCACGGAACTTTCGTGGATCGCCGATCGCTGGCTGGCCCTGCTGGGCTGGCTGGCCAGCCTCGAAGGCAATCACCCCACGCTCTATCGCGTCTTCATCGCGCTGCTGGTGGCCTTGCTGCTGGTGATACTCGCCCATGGCGTCTGGGTGCTGGCTCGCACGGTCCTGGCGGCCCAGGCCCCGGCGGGCAACGGCGATGCCGCGTCCGTTGCGCCGGTTCGCGACGCTGCGTGGTACTGGCGCGAAGCAGATCGCCTCGCTTCGGCGCAGCAGTACGCCGAGGCGGCGCAGGTGGCATTCATCGCACTGGCGCGCGACCTCGACCATCGAGGCCTGCTCCAGTACCAGCCCTCGCAGACACCGGCCGAGGTGGCTCGCAGCGCTCGCCTGAGCGAGGAAGGCCGAGGACGGTTGCGGTCGCTGGTTTCGAGGCTGTACCTGGCTGCTTTCGGCGGCGGGCAGTTCGGAGCTGCTGAATGGGCTGGATGGCGGGAGCAGGCGGGACAGGAGTGGCATGCGGCCGCGGGTTGAGCTGGGGCTGGGGATCGCCGCGATGGTGCTGGTGGGGGCGCTCGCGGCGGGACTCGGCGCAAGGGCGGGCGGTCCCGACATTTCGGATGGACGCCGGTCCACCTACCTGACAGGCCCCTACGGCGCTCGCGGCTGGGCAACTGCACTGGAGCGGATGGGGGTGACGGTTGAGCGGCACCGGAGGCGCGAGCCGCCATCGCCACCGCCGCCGATGCTGGCCCTGCTCGATCCGTCACAGCCCATTTCGTCGTGGAGCGCGGCGCAGTTGATGAACCTGGCTGACTCAGGCACCGAGTTGCTGGCGGCGGGCCAGGGAGCAAGGGCGCTGATGGAGTGCGTCGGGTGGAGCACCCAGCATGTGATTCCGGGGCCGGCCACGGATTCTTCCAGTCTCCGCATCAATGCGATTCTGGTCCGGACCGGTCCCGGTTTCGAGGGGGCCGACTCATCAGACGACGGCACCGCTCCTGCCTGCGCCCGGCAGGTGGTCAGTTCCGGATTCCTGCTTTTCGCGCGGGACTCGGAGCCGGCCGCCGTGAGGTTGCGACTGGCATCAGGAGGCCGGATCACGCTGGTGGCCGACGGTACGCTCTTCAGCAATGCGGCGGTGCGTGATACCCGCGCCGGTGAGTTCGCGCTCGGCCTGGTGGCGGGACGGGTCTCCCGGGTGGTGGTCGACGAGGCGATCCATGGGTACGGTCCCGGCGGAGCGATGCTGTCGTCTGCGCGCGGCTGGCTCCGCGGTTCGCCGGCACGCTGGACCCTGGTGCAGCTCGCGGTGCTGCTGCTGCTGGGGCTGGCGGCAGCGGCCATCCGCTTCGGGCCTGTGGTTCCGCTCCCGAGGCGGCGACGCCGTTCGGCGCTCGAGCATGTGCGTGCGCTCGCCACGGCAATGAGCGCCGCGCGGGGACACCAGGTTGCGGTGACAGCGATGGTGCAGGGGCTGCATCGACGGCTGGGACGGCAGGGTGAGCTGCCCCGGGCCGAGCAGGACCAGTGGCTGGCCGGCCTGGAGCCGGCAATGCGCACCGCCGACGGCCGCAGCGCGGTTGCTCGGCTTCGAAAGTGGGTTCACGATGCGTCGGGCGCCGGCACGGTGCGCGACGCCGCCTTAGCCGTGGAGGACGTGTGGCAGGATCTCAGGCCCGGCTGACCGGGCAGGAAGCCGAAGGTTTCGCCGAACGGGCGCGTGCAGTGCTGGCATCGGTGGGACATGTGGTGCTGGGACAGGAGCGGGCGCTGGAGGAGGCGTTCTCCGCCTTTCTTGCGCGGGGGCACGTGCTGCTGGAGGGAGTACCCGGCACTGCCAAGACGCTGATGGTCCGCACTCTTGGCGAGGTTCTGGGGCTCTCTTTCCGGCGGGTTCAGTTCACGCCCGACCTCATGCCTTCCGACGTCACCGGCGTGAATGTTCTCGGCGCCGGTGGCGACTTCACCTTCCGTCCCGGACCCATCTTCGGCGACCTGCTGCTGGCCGATGAGATCAATCGCGCACCCGCCAAGACCCAGGCGGCCCTGCTCGAGGCCATGCAGGAGCGCCGTGCCACGGTTGATGGCGTGTCGCATCCCCTGCCTGAGGCCTTCACCGTGTTCGCCACCCAGAACCCGATAGAGTTCGAGGGAACCTATCCGTTGCCAGAGGCGGAACTGGACCGGTTCCTCGTGAAAGTGCTGCTGGGATATCCATCCGCCGCAACCGAGACCGGGCTCCTGGCGCGCGTGGTGGAAGGCTTCGAGGCCGATGATCCAGCTTCCTATGGAGTGAGCCAGGTGATGGACCGCGGCGGGGTCACCGCTCTACGTGCGGCGGTGCGGCGTGTGCGAGTGGAGCCGGCGCTGCTGGAGTACATCACCGCGCTGGTGCGTGCCACACGCGACACACCGGCCCTGACACTGGGTGCCTCGCCCCGCGCCAGCGTGGGACTGCTCAAGATGGCTCAGTCGGCGGCGATGCTGGCCGGGCGCGCATTCGTGATTCCGGACGATGTGAAGACCGCAGCGCCAGCGGTCCTTCGCCACCGCGTGATGGTGGCGCCCGAACTGGAGCTGGAGGGTGTCACTGCCGATGCAGCGCTGGCCTCCGCCATCGAACGGATCGAGGCGCCCCGCACGTGATCATCCCCACGCCCCGGTGGATGGCGGTTGCCGCCTGCATCGCCTGCATGGCGCTGCTGGGGTTCTGGTGGCCCGGCGCAGCGCTGCTGTCGCTGCTGCTGCAGGCGGCATGGGTCGCGGCCTTCATTCGCGACGGCGCGGCAGCGGCCCGCTGGCAGGTGTCGGTGTCGCGCGATGCGCCACCGGCGTTCTCCGAGGGCCGCACCTTCCCGGTGCGCTATCAGTGGGAATTCGGGGGAAACAGCAACCAGCAGGTCCGGGTGCGCGAGTGGTGGCCCGAGCCGCTGGGCGGAAGCTCGCTGCCCGAGAGACATCTTGTGCTGCATCCCGGGATCACCGACGAGCGGGTGGATGTCGAGCCGATTCGCCGAGGCGTTGGCAGGGGAGGATGCATCGCGCTCCGGCGGCTGGGCCCATGGGGTCTCGCGTGGCAGCAGTCGCGAATTGACCTGCCGTGGGAAGCGACGGTGTTTCCGTCGCTCACCGGCGTCGCCCGGCGCGGGCTGCCGACCCAGGCCGAGCGCAGGCGCGAAGCCGGGCTTCGCACCGCCCGGCGGCCGGGCGAGGGGAGGATGTTCGAGGGGCTGCGCGAATGGGTGCAGGGTGACGATACCCGCATCATCGACTGGAAGGCGACGGCCCGCCGCGGCAAGCCGATGGCCCGGATTTACGAGGACGAGCGGCGGCAGCAGGTGCTCCTGGTGCTCGATGCGGGCCGGCTGCTGGCCGCCGAGTCGGATGGCGTGCCGCGGCTGGAGCGTGCGATCGGCGCCGCGCTGAGGCTGGCCCACGCCGCGGTGGAGCAGGATGACGACGTTGGGATACTGGTGTTTGCCGACACGGTGCAGGCCTTCGCTCCGCCGCGCCGGGGGCGTCGCGGACTGCGCGCGGTGCTGGGCGCGCTTGCAGCGGTCGAGGGCCGGCTGGAGGAGAGCAACTACCCGGCGGCATTTCGCCAGCTGGCGCTCCGGAGCCGCCGCCGTGCGCTCACGGTGCTGTTCACCGACGTGATAGACCGCGCGGCGAGTTCGGCTCTGGTGGCGCAGGCGGGTTCACTCCGTCCACGGCACCTGCCGGTGGCGGTGACACTGCGCGACTCGGCGCTGGAGCGAGCCGCTACGGTCCGCCCTGCCACCGACGCGGAGGCGTACGAGCGGGCCGCCGCCGAGGACCTGCTGCAGGCCCGAAGCGAGGCACTGGCCGTGATGCGGAGGCAGGGTGTGCTGGTGCTCGACGTGCCGCCGGATGCCGCAGCCGACGCGGTTACCGACAGCTACCATCGATTGAAGCGAAGAGGACTTTTGTAGCGGGAACTGCAAAAGCGTGAGCGGGAACTGCAGAAGCGTGAACGGGAACTGCAGAAGCGTGAACGGGAACCTCCCGTTTACGCAGTTGCGGTTCCGCAGTTGCAGTTCCGCTTTCGAAGTTCAGGCCGGCACCAGCGCCTGCAGCTGCGGGAAGACATCGCCAAACGCCAGGACCACATCGGCGTCGAGCTGGCTGCCCGAGACTCGGCGGAGTTCGCCGAGTGCGGCTTCGGGCGCCAACGGGGCACGATAGGGACGGAGTGTGGTCATGGCGTCGAAGGCATCTGCGACGGCGATGATCCGGGCTTCAATGGGGATCCTGTTTCCGGCGAGACCGTCGGGAAAGCCCCTGCCATCCATGCGCTCGTGATGCGAGCGGACACAGCGGAGGACCGTGGGCGACTCGTGTGCCAGGGGTGACAGCATCTGCTCGCCAAGCGTGACATGCTCCCTTATCTGCCCCTGTTCAGCCTCGGTGAGGCGGCCGGGCTTGTGCAGCACCGCCTCCCGCGTTCCGATCTTGCCTATGTCATGCAACTCACCGCCGAGCCTGATGTCGTCGAGCGCACCGTCCTCGAGTCCTATGGCCCGGGCGGTGGCGACGGCGTAGTGGCTCACCCGGATGCTGTGTCCCCGGGTGTAGGCGTCCTTGGCTTCGAGCGCACGGGCCAGCAGCTGGACTCCCTGGAGGAAGAGTTCCTTGATGCGATTGCCCTGCGTCTGGAGGCGGGATTCGAGGTGCTGCTGGTAGAAGCGGTTGCGAAGGATGAGGGCACGCTTCTCGAGCGCGCTGGTGACGCGGGCCTCGAGCTCATGCAGGGAGATCGGCTTTACCAGGAAGTCCGACGCGCCCTGCCGCATGCACTCCACCGCGGTGGGTGCATCTGCGGCGTCGCTCATCAGGATGACCGCGGCGTCGGGTGACCTGTCGTGGAGTTCCGCGAGAAGGCGGAATCCGTCGAGGTCGGGCACCTTGAGGTCGGACACCACCAGTGGCAGGTCGCGGTCGCGCGAGAGGTGTCGCAGGGCCTCGAGTCCGGACGACGCCGAGTCGCAGCTGAAGCCCTGGGCTTCGAGCAGGCACGTCAGAGCTTCGCGCACACCGGGGTCGGCGTCCACGACAAGGCACCTTGCCGAGCCGTCAGCCAACGGCTCGGATACTGGAAATCGCATGGGCGGGATTCCTGGCAAGCGAGGCCACGAGCAACGCCTGGCACATGGGAACGGTAACAACTCTAGGAAGGTCGTCCCGGTTTGTAAACTCACGAGATCGCGCCGGCCATCCGGATAACGCATGCAGCCACGCACTTTTCACCTGATTTCACACACCCACTGGGACCGCGAGTGGTACCTCCCGCGCTCCCGGCTGCTGTCGCGCCTGGTGGAGGCGCTCGACAGCTGGCTGGACGCCGCCGCTGCCGGAATCACCGCACCGTTCTTCCTGGACGGCCAGGTGGCGCTGGTTGATGACTACCTCGCGGTGCGGCCCGACAGGAGACAGGAGATTGTGTCCCAGCTCCGAGCGGAGCGGCTGTCCACCGGGCCGTGGTGGGTGTTGCCCGATGGTTTCGTGCCGTCGGGTGAGGCGCTGGTCCGCAACCTCCTTCGCGGTACGGCCATGACGGCGGAGCTTGGCGGCAGCAGCTGTGTTCTCTACGCGCCCGACGCCTTCGGGCATCCAGCCACGCTGCCCGCGCTCGCACGCGAGTTCGGGCTCGAGTGGGGGCTGATCTGGCGTGGCTACGGGGGTGCGCGCGACGTTTTTCGCTGGCGCGCGCCCGACGGCCGGGAGATCCGGACATACCACCTGTCGCCCGACGGCTACGAGATTGGCGCAGCGCTCCCCACCGATCCGTCGGCGCTGGCGCGCGCGTGGCCTGCAGTGCGGCACACTCTTGTGGGCAGGGCTTCGACCAGCCACGTGGGCGTTTTCGTAGGCGCCGATCACCACGCTCCTCGTCAGGACCTCGAATCCCTGCGCTCGGCGCTCGAGCGGCTGGAGCCCGAGGCAACCGTGCTGATATCGTCGCTTCCCGATTTCCTGGCAGCCACGGGACGCGAGCTGGCTGCCGACGTGGCGCCGATCAGGGGAGAACTTCGCCGCACCACCCGCCATGTATGGGTGCTGCAAGGGGTGCATGGCACCCGGTTGCCGCTCAAGCGGGCTGGGAGCCGGGCTGAACTGTGGCTGGAGCGGGGCGCCGAGCCGCTCGCCGCGATGGCGGGAAGGATGGGCGACAATGCCCACCATGCCGCGCTGCTCCGGGCCGCGTGGGAGCCGCTGGTCGCCAACCAGTTTCACGACACCAGCGCAGGGACCATTGCCGATGACGTCGCCCGGGAGGCGGCAGTGCGCACAAGCAGCGCGGTGGCGATGACCCGCGAAATCGTCTCGAGCGCACTCCACCAGCTGACAGGGTACGATCCCGACCAGGCCACAGGGACCGCGACCTCCGACGGGACGCTGCTGCTCTTCAACCAGCGAGCAGTGACCCAGAACGCGGTGATAGCGGTGGATATCCCGCTCTTCGTGCGTGACATCCTTGTGGGGCCGCCCGGTGGACGCACGGCGCGCGAATCTTCAGCGCCGGGACAGTTCTTTCTGCTGTCTCGTGACGGCGGACTGGTGGCGACCCAGGTGCTCGGCCGCCGGCCGGGGATCGAGCGCCGGGATGGGAGGCGCAGCTACCCCGATGCCGATGCCGTGGAGGTGGTGCGGGTGGCACTTCGCACCCCGGCCATCGGAGGCCTCGCGCTTGCGGGGCTCAGGGTCTTGCCGGGAGCGAGCCACGCGACTCCCGATGGGGGAGCCAGCGCGACCCCGACCGCGCTGGAGCATGCAACGATGCGGGTGAGCCCCGGCGCCGATGGAACGTTCGGAATCTCCACGGCCCCCGGCAGGAACATGCTCCAGGGACTCGCGCAGATCGAGAGCGAACCCGACCACGGTGACTGCTACACCGCTCAGCTTCCCGGTCCGGTCCGCCGCGTAGAAGGACACCCCGGCTGGAGCGTGGTTGCCGGCGGGCCGCTGCTTGGTGCGGTGCGGGGCGAATTTGCCGACGCCGGATGCCGGGGCAGGGTGACCCTGGAAGTTCGCGACGGCGAGCCGTTCGTGCGGTACATGCTCGACCTTTGCAACTTCGGGATGGACCGGCGGCTGCGGCTGCGCTTCCCGCTGGGGCGGCCGCGAGGGCCGGCAGTGGCCGGCTCGGCCTTCGTTGTCGAGCGGCGGGCGCAGGAGCGTGATCCGGGAGGCGGAGCCGAGCATCCCGCCGGCACCGCCCCGGCCCAGCGATTCGTTGCGGCGGCCGGGGTTCGGGGTGCCATCGCATTGCTGGCGCCCGGGCACTTCGAGTACGAGTGGACCGATGAGGGTGATCTCTGCTTCACGCTGCTCCGTTCGGTGGGGCAGCTCTCCCGGGGCGATCTGACGGCCAGGCCCGGTCATGCCGCGTGGCCAACTGCCACGCCCGGGGCCCAGTGCATCGGACCCGACCGGGTGGAGCTGGCCATCGCGCCGCTGCCGCAGTCGGCCCAGCCGGATGCGCTGCACCAGCTGTGGGAGCGCGCGTTCCTGCTCCCGGCGGCGAGGGTGCTGCGGGGTGCGTCAGTCTCGGTCCCCGGCCACGTGGGGATCACGCTGCAGGGAGAGGGTCTGGTGGTGAGCGCCATCAAGCCGTCGGAGCGGGGCGACGCGATGCTGCTGAGGGCGGTGAACCTCAGGGACGAGCCGGTGTCGGGAAGGTGGATCATCACACCGCCGCCAGCCAGCGCCGCCCGCGCCCGGGCCGACGAGACTCCCCAGGGGCCGGCACGCGTCACCTCCGACGGTGTGCTCGAGGTTCTCGCCGGACCGCATGAGATCATCACGCACTTGGTTCGTTAACCTGACTCGGACTTGGCAGCAGACTAGCGTCGTCGCGCGGGGTCGTAGGCATCCTGCAGCCCGTCGCTCAGCAGGGTAGATGCGACAACCACCAGCACCAGCGCGATACCGGGCGCCAGCGACACCCACGGTGCGTTCACCAGCGTGTCGCGTCCGCTGGCTATCATCGTTCCCCATGACGCTGCCGGCGGCTGCACACCCACTCCCAGGAACGACAGCCCCGCTTCCAGCATTATCGCGTTCCCGAACCCCAGCGCCGCCGCCACCAGTGCCGGGGTGAGCACATTGGGCAGCACGTGACGCCCCACGATCCGCATCCGCCGCCCGCCCAGCGCCCGGGCGCTTTCCACAAATGGCTGCTCCATAATGCCCCGCGCCTCGCCGTACACCAGCCGGGCCACGCTCATCCATCCGGTCAGTCCCAGCACCACCACCACCAGCGCCGCACTCGGCCGCCACAGCGCCGCCAGCAACAGCAGCAGCACAACTCTCGGCAGCGCCAGCGCGAAATCGGTGAGCCCAAGCAGCCCGGCCCGCAGCATCCCCCTGCTGGCCCCAGCCACGGCACCTATCGCGAGGCCAAGCACAGTCGAGAGGAACACAGCGAGCGCGCCCACCCCCAGCGACAGTCGCGCACCGTGCAGCAGGCGGGACCAGACATCTCGTCCCAGCCGGTCGGTGCCCAGCGGGTGGAGTACGCCGTTGACATCAGTGCTGAAGGGAGGAAGGAAGCGGGTGGCCACTACTTGTTGCTGCTGTGCCGGGCCGATGGTGGTGACCAGAGGCGCGGCGAGCGCCAGCGCGACCAGCACACCCAGCGTCAGCGCACCGAACCAGATCCGGCCGTCCCGTACGGGGCTCATGCGGCCTCCGAAGCCCGGCGCACCGGGTCCACCACGGTCGCCAGCACGTCAGCCAGCATGTTGCCCGCCACCACCAGCGCGGCACTGACGGTGACCGCCGCCATCACGACCGGGTAGTCGCGCGACTGGACCGCCTCGACCAGCACCCGCCCCACCCCGGGCCACGCAAAGATGGCCTCGATGAATACCGCACCCGAGAACAGCGCCGGCAGCGAAAGCCCCAGCAGCACCACCACCGGCACCAGCGCATTGCGGAGGACGTGATGCCGGGTGACCCGGGCTTCCGCGATGCCCTTGGCCCGGGCCACATTGACGAAGGGAAGCCCGCGCACATCCAGCATCGCGGCGCGGACGTAGCGCGCGAAGCCGCCTATGCCGATGAGCGTCAGCGTCACCAGGGGCAGCGCGGCGTGTTGCAGCGCATCCAGCAGCCGCGCCCCCGGAGAGAGGAGATCGGCGTCCAGGCCTTCGGAACCGAAGGCTGGAAGCCACTGAAGGCCGTACGAGAACACCAGCACCAGCAGCAGCGCCAGCCAGTAGCTGGGCATGGCGAAGAGTGTCACCGTACCAACCGACAGCGCTGTGTCGGCCGGGGTGCCGCTCCGGGATGACTGCAGCGCGCCGATCATGGTGCCGAGCAGGAAGCTCAGCACGAGCGACGCGCCCACCAGCCGGAGCGTGGCGGGCCAGGCGTCGCCGATCATCTGGCGCACCGGCCTGCCGGTAGCGAGACTCCGGCCCCAGTCGCCGGTGGCGAAGGCCTTGAGCCACGCGCCATACTGGACCGGGAGCGGGCGGTCGAGGCCCAGCGCGCGCTCCTGCACCGCCACCTGCTCCGCGGCGGCATTGGGTCCGAGCAGCAGCAGCGCTGGATTTCCCGGCGCCATACGCAACAGGAGGAACGTGAGCGTCACGACGCCCAGCAGAACCAGGACGCCACGCACGGCATGCCTCAGGAGGGCAGTGACCATGGGCCAAAGCTACCGCGCCATGGTCCTGCTGGCACTCGCCGCGTGGGGCTGCGGTCCGGTGGCGGACCGGAGGGCCGACACCGTGATGTTCGCCTCGGGCGCCGACCTCCAGAGCATCAATCCGCTGCTGACGCTCCATCCCCTGGCCCGGCAGGTGCAACGGTACGTGCTGTTCACCACGCTGGTGAAGTACGACAGCGCGATGAACGTGGTGCCCTCCCTGGCGCGGCGCTGGGAATGGTCGCCTGACAGGCGATCGCTCACATTCACGCTGTCCACGGATCTCTCCTGGCACGACGGGCTCCCCACAACTGCCTACGATGCTGCCTGGACCCTCAGTGCGGCCCGTGACTCGGTGACGGGATTTCCCCGGCTGGCCGAGCTCCAGGAGCTGCAAGCAGTCAACGCGCCGGACGACTCCACCCTGGAACTGGTGTTCTCCAGGCCGCTCGACAGGATACCCGACGTGCTCACTGACCTGGCGGTGTTGCCTCATCACCTGCTCGACAGCGTGCCTCACTCTGCACTACGCCAGGCCGCGTTCAACGAGCATCCGGTGGGCAATGGCCCATTCAGGTTTGTTGAGCACGAACCCAACCGGCGCTGGGTGTTCGAGCGGAATCCCGACTTTCCCGAGTCCCTGGGAGGGCCGCCGGATCTGGCGCGCTTCATCGTCGTGGTGGTGGACGAGCCGATGACAAAGCTTGCCGCGCTCACCAGTGGCGAACTCGACTTTGCGGGAATCCAGCCGGCCCACGCTGACTTCGTCCGTCGGAACCCCGAACTCAGGGTGGTGACATACCCGCTGCTCTTCAGCTATTCGCTGGTCCTCAACACCCGTCGCCCCCCATTCGACAATATCGACGCCCGTCGCCGCGTCGCCGCCGCAATTGACCGCGACGAGATCGTGAACGGATATCTCTTCGGCTTCGGCACGCCGAGCGCCAGCCCCGTGCCGCCATCGCTGCTGCGCGCCGATTCCTCCGTCCGTCCATCCGTCTATCCGTCTACCCGCCTGTTCTCCCAGGAATCCAGCCGTCCAGCCGTCCAGCAGGCTTACTTCGAGCTCCTCACCGTCGGCTCGGGCGAGGCGGCGCTGGAGCAGCTGCTGCAG
>CAMLHP010000049.1 GCA_946479805.1 uncultured Gemmatimonadota bacterium
GGGGAGCGCCCTGAGCGCGCCTGGCCCTGGACGCGCATCCGTCTATCCGCCTGTCCGTCGCCGCGGAATGGCAATAATTCAAGTATTTACTTGACATTTTGTGATAATTAGCATATGGTGGTCTCGAGGCTCGGAAAAGCCGGCTCCCCGCCGGCTCAGAAGCCTTGGGAGACCTGCCATGCATGGAACATCATTCACCAAACTCGCCCGCGTTGGTAGCATCCTCGCACTAGTGGCGGGCATTGGCGGAGTCCAGTGGGCCTGTGACGGTGGCCCCACGGATCCCGACCCGGAGCAACTGGCCAGCGGGAAGCAGATTTTCCGCTACGACACCTTCGGAGACGAGCAGTTCTGGACCGACACCCTCCGGATTCACGACGTCATCACCCAGGCGGTCTCACCAGCGGTGGCGCTCTCGGTCGGACTCAAGGTGGACGCCGACGCCCTCCCGCAGGCACTCAAGGACGCCATCGCCGCGGGCCAGGTTGATCTTGAGAGCCCCGCGACCACCATCGCCCTGCTGAAACTCGACGCGGTGGTAGGAGTGAAGGGGACGGTGGAAACGATAGAGGGCAAGGACACGCTCACCCGGGTTGGCGTCACCTGCGCGCTCTGCCATTCGACCGTCAACAACTCCTTCGCACCAGGCATCGGCTCTCGCCTGGACGGCTGGCCCAACGGCGACCTCAACCCCGGTGCCATAGTCGCGCTCTCGCCCGCGCTTACCCCGGCGCAGAAGGCGGTGTACCAGTCATGGGGGCCTGGCAAGTACGATCCCCGTTACAACATTGACGGCCTCAACACCCCGCTGGTGCTTCCGCCGGCGTATGGCCTGGCCGGCGTGGACAAGGAGACGTTCACCGCGGAGGGCCCGGTATCGTACTGGAATGCGTACGTGGCGGTCACCCAGATGCACGGCCAGGGCAATTTCAGCGATCCCCGGCTCAACATCTTCGTTTCGCAGTCGCCCGACCTGGTCACGCCCAAGCTCGAGGCACTGCGTGATTACCAGCTGAGCCTCTTCAAGCCCAGCGCTCCAGCCGGCAGCTTCGATGCTGCGGCAGCGGACCGGGGCAAGGACGTCTTCAGGGGTGCCGGCACCTGCTCCAGCTGCCACGCTGGCGACACCTTTACCGACGTGAACTCGGGCAGGCTCCACGACCCCGCCGAAACCGGGATGGACCCGGCGTACGCGGCGCGTACCTCACAGAAGGCGTATCGCACCACGCCACTCAGGGCCCTGTGGCAGCACCCACCGTACTTTCACGACGGGAGCTCGGCGACCCTCACCGACGTGATCAACCGGTATGACGAAGTGCTGCAACTGGAACTGACCGAGCAGCAGAAGAGCGACTTGCTGGAGTACCTGAAGTCGATCTGACGGTGGCCGCAGTCGCCTCCGGCTACTTACCATGCGGTCGGCCCTGGCCATATTCCAGCATGCCCCATTTACCCGACCGCCGCGCCGGTCTCCGCAAGCTGGGCCACACCGGCCCGCTGCTGGAGGTAGAAGCCGTCGAATGGCGGGACGGTGCCGCCTCCCTGGTCCGTGGCGCCATCGTCGAGGAAACCCCCGTGGTGCTGGTCTACAACCACGTGCCCCACGTGGTGATGATGGCCACGCCCGCGGACCTCGACGACTTCGCGGTCGGGTTCAGCGTCACCGAGGAGCTGGTCTCGTCGCCTGCTGAGTTGATGGACATCAGCATCGAGCGGCTGGGCCGGGGGATCGAGGTGAAGATCTCGATTTCCAGCGAACGCGCGAAGGAGATCGAGTCCCGCGCCAGAAGGCTTTCGGGTCGCACCGGCTGCGGCATATGCGGTGCCAATGATCTCGAGGGCGTGCTCAAGTCGCTTCATTCGGTGCCGTCAGGAGTTCCCGTCGAGCCGGCCGTGATCCATCGTGCCATGGACCAGCTGTCAGGGCGTCAGCAGCTCAACCGCGAATCAGGTGCGGTGCACGCCGCAGGATGGGCCACACTCGATGGCGACATCGTGCTGGTGCGCGAGGACGTGGGACGCCACAACGCGCTCGACAAGCTGGTGGGGGCGGCACTGAAGCAGAAGGTTGATCCGGCAGGGGGATTCGCGGTGGTGACCAGCCGGGCGAGCTTCGAGATGGTGCAGAAGGCGAGTGCGCTGGGCGCGCCGATCCTGGCGGCGATCTCGGGGCCCACAGCGCTGGCGGTGCGGGTGGCCGAGGAGTCCGGGATGACGCTGGTGGGCTTTGCCAGGAAGGAGCGGCTGACCGTCTACACCCACCCGGGGCGGATTGTCAGCCCCGGTCCACACCCTCCCGCTGGTGCACCGGGCCACGGTTCTGCACGAACTTCCAGCCGAAGCGACCCTTGATGCAGAGGTGACCCGAGGTCACGCTGTGGTCCAGCGGCGACGTGACCTTCACGATCTCGTTGTCCTGCACATGGAGCTCGAGGTTGCAGCCCACGCCGCAGTAGGGGCAGATGGTGGTGGTGACCTCCTGCGCCGACTCGTCCCAGCTGCCGTCCGCACGCCGGTCGAATTCGCTCTTGAACATCAGCGCCCCGGTGGGGCACACCCCGATGCAGTTGCCGCAGTAGACGCACGCCGAATCAGGCAGCAGCACTGCGAACTCGGTCGAGATCCTCGCGTCGAAACCCCGTCCCGCCACCGTGAGCGCGAAGGTGTTCTGGGCATCCTTGCCGCAGGCCTCAACACACTTGTAGCAGAGGATGCACTTGCCGTAATCGCGAATGTAGAGGTCGTTGTCCAGCTTGACCGGTTGCGCCACCGTGGCGCGGTATCCCGGCTCGACCGCCTCGTGGTGTCCCGGCGGATGGCTGTCCCGCTCCCCGGCGGCGCTGGGTGGTGCGGGCGGCCCGTAGCGCTCGGGATCAGCGGCATATTCGGCCAGCCATTCCGCCACCTCAGGAGTGGTCGAGAGGTCCACCGACGACGCGAGGAACTCCAGCACCATCTTCCGGCTGTGGCGCACCCGGTCGCTGCCGGTCCTTACCTTCATGCCCGGCTCCACCTTCCTGGAGCAGCTCGGCACCAGCACCCTCGAGCCCTCGACCTCCACCATGCATACCCGGCACACGTTCACCGGATGAAGTGTGTCGAGGTAGCAGAGCGTCGGGATGTCGATGCCGGAACGGCGGCAGGCGTCGAGGATGGTGCTGCCTTCGGGCGCCGAAACCGGGGCACCGTCGATGGTGATCTCGACGCTCTTCCTGAGCGGCTCGATGGGAATGAGCGCGGTCATGATGCTGCCGCTCCGTCGAAAAGCCGTAGTCGCTTGATGGCGGTCTCCACCGCGCCGTAGGCGGTCTGGCCCAGCCCGCAGATGGATGCATCCTTCATCGCGAGACCCACTTCCTCCAGCAGCGCCCGTTCAGTGGTGATGCCGCCCAGCGGCTTGCCCGCGAGGATCCGGTGCAGCGCTTCCTCCTGCCTCACTGTGCCCACCCTGCACGGAACACACTGGCCGCACGACTCATCGCGGAAGAAGGCCGCTATGCGCCTCAGTATGTCCACCAGGTCAACCTGGTCGTCGAACAGCATCACCACGCCCGAACCGAGGGTGCTGCCTGCCGCGCGCGTGGCCTCGAAGGTGAGCGGCATGTCGATCTCGTCGGCGCGGATGAAACCGCCGGCCGCGCCGCCCAGCAGAACCGCCTTGAGCTCGCGCCCGCCCTTCACGCCACCGGCCAGCGCGATGAGGTCCCTGAGCGAGGTGCCATGCGCGACTTCATAGATACCCGGGCGCTGCACTGATCCCGACAGGCAGAAGAGCCTGGGTCCAGTCGATATCCCGCTGCCGGTCTCGGCGTACTTGAGGCCGCCGACCCGCAGGATTTCCGGCACGTTGATCAGGGTCTCGACGTTGTTGACCACCGTGGGCTTGCCGAAGAGTCCCGCCTCCACCGGGAAGGGCGGCTTGTTGCGCGGCTCGCCGCGGTATCCCTCGATCGAATTGAAGATCGCGGTCTCCTCGCCGCAGATATACGCGCCGGCCCCGACCCGGATCTCGATGTCGAACCTGACGCCCAGGCCGTGCACTTCGCTTCCCAGCATCCCGTTGGCGCGCGCCTGCTCTATCGCATGCTGCAGCCGCTCCCGCGCGAGCGGGTACTCCCCCCTGATGTAGATGTACCCCCGCTCGGCGCCGGTGGCGTATCCCGCGATCGTCATCGCCTCGATCACGCTGAACGGATCGCCTTCCATGATTACCCGGTCCTTGAACGTCCCCGGCTCCGATTCATCGGCGTTGGCAATCACGTACCGTTCGCGCACGGGCTGCCCAGCCACCGCGTCCCACTTCCGGCCGGTGGGGAAGGCCGCGCCTCCGCGCCCGGCGAGCCGGGCGTCGGTCACTTCCTTTCGCACGCCCTCCGGTCCCAGGTGTGCCGCCTTGGCCAGCGCCTGGTAGCCGTCATGGGCGCGGTAGTCCTCGTAGCTCGACGGATCCACCACCCCGACCCGGCGAAGCAGCCGGAGTTCCTGATTGTGAGCCTGCGGCGGCGAGATCCTGGGCACCACGGCCTGTGCGCGGTCCCCCGCCAGCAGCGCGGCCACCGAAGCCGCCGTGGCGCCGCCAAGGAGAAGTTCCACCGGTTCGCCACCAGCTTCGGTGAGGAACGCTGCCGGCGCCTGCTCGCAGAGCCCCAGGCACGGACTCCGGAGCCAGCCGCTCTCGGCCGGTGCGACCTGCTTCTGGCCAGCGTGCGGCGCGCTGATTGCCGGGCCAACCACCTGCTCAAGTTCCTCACAGAGCCGGGCCGCGCCCCGGGTGCGACAGGCGATGTCGTCGCACACGTGCACCACACGGCGCGGGCGCGGCGTGGTGGAAAGCAGGGCATAGAAGGTGGCAACGCCATAGGCGTCGGCCGGCGGAATGGTGAGCCGGGTACAGATGTAGTTGAGGCCGCCTTCGCTGATCCATCCTACCCGCGACTGCAACGCCCTCAGTGCCGGCAGCAGCAGGTCACGCTGATCGCGGGCGGCATGTCCGCCGGCGGAGGTGTGCCTGTCCCCGGCGGCGCGCTCGCCTCCGGTCCACCCCGTCGCTTCGGTGCCAAGGAAACTGTCGATGGCGTCCCGCTCTTCGGCGGTTGGCTCTGCGGCGAGAAAATGAATGTCCACGGCTCAGGCGATCGACGCGGTGACGGACGACTCCACAGGGTCGATGCGCACGGCGCACGCCTTGAACTCGGCGGTGCCCGACTTGGGGTCGGTGGCATCGATGGTGAGAAGGTTGGTTCGCACGTCATCCTGGAAGTGGAAGGTCATGAACACCAGGCCGGGCCTGAGGTTCTGGTCGATGCGCACCGGCGCCGTGACGCTGCCCCGCCGGGACGAGATGCGCACGCACTCGCCATCTGCGAAGCCAAGGCGCTCGGCGTCCTCCGGAGACATGTCCACCGACTCACCCCGGCGGAGAGGCGAGGTGTAACCGCCGGACTGGACCCCGGTGTTGTAGGAATCGAGCCGCCGGCCGGTGGTGAGCTGGAACGGGTACTCGTCGTCGGGCATCTCCACCGGCATCACGTGCTTCACCGCATGGAACGGTGCGGGCGGGCCGCCCCGAGGTTCGGCCCACAGCCGCGAGTGCAGGAACAGCTCGCCGGGATGGCTCTCGTCGTAGCAGGGCCACTGGAGCCCGCCTTCCCTCTCCAGTCGCCCATAGCTCATTCCGGCGAAGATCGGGGCGAGGGTGCGAAGCTCGTTCCAGAGGTCCTCCGCCGTCGGGTGGCCCCAGTCGTATCCCAGCCGCCGGGCAAGCTCGGCGATGATCCAGATGTCATCGCGCGCATCAAACGGCGGGTCGAGCGCCTTCCGCACCCGCTGCACCCTGCGCTCGCTGTTGGTGACTGTGCCTTCGGCCTCGCACCAGCTGGCCGAGGCCGGCAGCACCACCGTGGCGAGTTCCGCCGTCTGGGTCAGGAAGATGTCCTGCACCACGAGGTGATCGAGCCCGCGGAGCAGCTGCACTGCGCGGCCCTGGTCGGCTTCGGACCGCGCCGGGTTCTCGCCGATGGCGTACACCGCGCGAACCTCGCCCTCCTCCATGCCCTCGAACATCTCCGACAGGTTCCTGCCGTACTTCGGCTTGAGCGTTGCGTTCCAGGCGGCCTCGAAGCGATGCCGCACATCGGCATCGGTGGTCCAGTCCTGGAATCCCACCAGCCGGTTGGGGATCGCCCCCATGTCGCCCCCGCCCTGGACGTTGTTCTGGCCCCGGAGGGGGCTGAGCCCCGAGCCGTAGCGGCCAATGTGGCCGGTCAGGAGCGAAAGGTTGATCAGCGCGAAGACGTTGTCGGTGCCGTTGTGGTGCTCGGTGATCCCGAGTGTCCAGCAGATCACCGCACGCTCGGCGCGGGCATAGGTCAGCGCGGCGCGCTCGATGACCTCGGCGGGAACGCCGGTGATCCGCTCGGCCACATCGAGGGTGAACTGCTCCACCTCCTGCCGGTACTCCTCGTAACCGGTGGTGGCCCGCCTGATGAAGTCCTCGTTGGCGAGGCCTGAGTGGATGATGACCCGGGCCATGGCGTGGGCGAGGGCGATGTCGGTGCCCACATGGATTCCCAGCCAGTCGTCGGCCCACTGGGCCGATACCGTGCGGCGCGGATCCACCGCAAAGAGCTTCGCCCCCCGGTGCAGCGCCTTCAGCACATGGTGGAAGAAGATCGGGTGGTTTTCGCGGGCGTTTGCCCCCCAGAGGAAGATGACGTCGGTCTCTTCCACCTCGCGGTAGGAGGTCGTCCCCCCACCGGCACCAAACACCGTCGCCAGACCGACGACGCTAGGAGCGTGTCACGTTCGGTTGCAGCTGTCGATGTTGTGGGTGCCGAAAGCGACCCGGGTGAGCTTGGCGGCCAGGTAGTTCATCTCGTTGCTGGCCTTGGAGCAGCTCATGGTCGCGATGGCATCGCCGCCGTGCTGTTCCTTCGCCTTGCGGAACCCCTCGGCGGCACGGTCGAGCGCGGCCTCCCAGGAGGCGGGGCGAAGAACCCCACCCTCCCGCACGAGCGGCTGGGTGAGGCGATTGAGTGGCTGGGACATGGGGCACTCCCGGGTGAGTCAAATGCTTGCAGGGGCAGTGTTTCAGTATATGGCCGCCGCGGAGGGGGTGGCAAGGGAAGGTCGCGCCACGATCACAGTCACATTGTCGAGTCCGCCGTCCGCCAGCGCCGCCCCCACCAGCTCATTGCATGCGGCCTCGGCGTTGGCCGCGTGGCCAAGGATCTCGGCAATGCGCTCGTCGGCCACGTGACGTGTGAGGCCGTCGGTGCAGAGGAGAAGCACGTCGCCCGGCTGGAGATCGACCAGACCCACCGACACTGTCATCTCGCTGCCCCCCACGGCACTCGCAAGCACGCCGCCCTGGGGGGCCCCCCGGGCCTGCTCCTCGGTCCATGCGCCGGCGCTCACCATGTACTCGCCCATCGTCTGATCGCGGGTGAGCTGCCGAAGGCGGCCCTTCCGGAGATAGAAGGCGCGGCTGTCGCCGACATGCACCAGGTATGCCCGCGGCCAGACCAGTGTGGCCATCGTCAGCGTAGTAGCCGGCCCGTAGTCGCTGGGACCGAACTCTTCGGCGAGTCGCTGGTGCGCTCGCCGAACGCTCTCCTCAAGCTGCTCCAGGAACTCGTGCTCGCGATCCACGTCCAGGTTGTGGAAGCAGCCAGTTGCCTGGCCGAGGAACTCGGTTAGGGCAGTTATGGCGGTTTGGCTCGCCAACGCGCCATCCGGCCGGCCGCCGACCCCATCGGCCACGACGAAGAGAAACGCTTCGGGGCCGCGGAGCCGATCGAAGACTCCGGGGTCGGCCAGGCTGGTCTGGCCGACCCGGGCTGCCTTCTGGAGCGAGAGGGTGACGAAATGGTCCTCGTTGGACTCACGCTTCCGGCCCACGTTGGTGAGGCCGTACATGTCCAGCTTCACCGGCGTCACAGCGGTGGCGGTCATGGGCTCGCCTCCTTCGGATTTACTGTCGCTTGTCCGAGGCGGCGGAACACTTCTTCCACTCCGTCGCCTGACTTTGCGCTCGTGCGCACCACGGTCCACGCATTTGCCAGCTTCTCCTCGTCGCGCCGCTCAAGCGCCCACTTGTCCGCGAGGTCGCTCTTGTTGAGCGCCAGCACTTCGGGCACCTCGCCCGCCGCGTGGCGCACCAGTGCCCTGAGCTCGGGAAGCTGGTCGCAAGTTTCCCGTCGGGTGCCATCGGCCACGTAGAGGATGGCGTGAGCGCCGCGGAGGTAGCTGGTGGTGATATCCTCGTGCCCGTCCCGACCGGCCAGGTCCCAGAGGACCAGCGTGAGGCTCGTGCCGTCGAGCTCCAGCTCCTTCCGGTCGATCTTCACGCCCACAGTGGAGAGATAGCGCTCGGAGAACAGCGAATGCACGTAGCGCTGAACCAGGCTGGTTTTTCCCGTGCCGAAGAGGCCGACCATGCACACCTTCTTCTGGATCATCGCTGCGGCTCCCGTTCGGAAGTTCTCCAGCTCAGCGTCGCCCCGAATGAAACGCTCCTGTTGATGCGGGCCTGCTCGGCGGGATCGCCGCCGGGGATAGGGCTGCTGGTTCCCACAGCGCTCACCCGCGCGGCATCGGGAGAAACCCCTCGCCCGGCGAGGGCGGCCAGCACGGCCTCGGCGCGCTCCCGGCTGAGCGCCTGATTGGCTGAATCGGAGCCAGTAGGATCGGTGCGCCCCACCAGCTCCAGCATGGCTCCGCCGCCTGAGGCACGCATTGCGGCCCCGAGCCGGCTGAACGACACCGCCACTCGGGCGACCTCTGCAAGGGCCGCCGGGCCCAGCTCGGCTGATCCTATGCCGAAGAGCACACGCCGGGCTTCGATCTCCTCCCTGAGCGCGACCAGGGCAGCTGGCGTCTCCGGCACCACGCCGCTCAGGTCCAGCGCGGACACGCCTGGGGGTAGCGCCCGGCGTCCAACCGTTGCCGTCATCCAGTCGAGCGGTGCCGAGCCCTGGAGGCGCAGTGTGTCGCCCGCCAGATCGAGCGACACGGAGGGAGGCGGCGACAGGCTCCGCTGGGCCCGGGCCAGCACCAGTTCCGGTTGCAGGGAGACATACGGCTCCCATCGCTGATCGATGTTGGCAGTGTCCACGCCAACGTCGGCGAGAAGCGTGGAAGGTTGCGGCGCCAGCGGATCGCGAAAGCCGGCGAAGCTCCAGCCACCGTCCCGTTCGGCTCGGGTGAGCACGATTCCGGGTTCCGATCCCAGGCGCGATATGGCGCGGGTCCACCGCCGGTCCGATCGCATCATCAGCCAGGCCAGTGCCCCGACGACCAGCAGTGCGGCGGCCGCCCAGGGAAGCCATGCCGCGGTCCTCCGTCCGCTTCGCGGCCGGTCGGTGGAGACCACCGTGGTGAGGCAGTCTTCCAGCAATGGGCGGGAGCTATCCAGGGGAGCAGTGTCGCCGTCGAATGTTGCCAGCGCGTCGGAGAATTGGAGGTGGATGGTTTCCAGGGTGTCCTGCAGCCGGGCGAGCAACTCAACCCGCGCCTGTCCCCTCACCACCGCTGCCAGCATGGCCCTCGGGCCCTGCTCCACGATCACCGTCAGCTCGCCGACGCTGAATTGCCGGAGGCCGCCCGCGTCCCGCTCCGGCCGGAACGAGTCGGCCACGAAGTCGCGGATGGCCGTGAGCATTCCGGAGATCAGGTCGGCGTCGTTGGGTGGGAGGTCCGACGACCAGGCATGGGAGAGCAGGAGGCCAGTGTCCTTGTGGATCAGGAATACCTGTTCGACTCGGTAGACCAGCGCGTGCTTGAGGACGATCTGGGCGTAGGGGACCCCGGTGCGCCAGGCCTCGAGGCGCCACTGGAGCCCGCGGGGCGAGACGCTGTGCTCGATAGTGCTGTTGATGGACGCCACCAGCCCGGCGAGTGTCTCGGCGATAGCCTTACGGATGGCGGGCCCGAGCACCGGGAAGATGGCGGTGGCAATCTCCTTTGGGTTCCGGCGGACCGACTCGCCGATGGCGTTCTCGACGGTGGGGGCAAGCGCCCGCGCGAGCTGGCGGTCGCGCCCGGCTCGGAGGACTATCGCCTCTGGCAGGAGCTCGGCCAGCTCCTCGCGGGTGAGTCCGGCGTCATCCAGTCGCCGCTCGAGCTCCTGGAGCCGGCGCCGCTCGGCGCCGAGGATGAGCTCACGAAGTTCGGCAAGATCGGCGGCTGCCGGGTCGTAGCGTCCACCGGCGGAGGCCGATTCCCACGGTACGCGGTCTTCGGCCACTCGTCACCCCCGCCGACCGCGCTTCTGCTCCGTGCCGGCAACTCTGGCAGCCAGCTCGGAAAGGAAGCCGGAGAGTGCGGCGCTGTCGGTCTTGGTGGACCTGAGCTCTTCGTAGGACCGCTGGAGCTCGGCCGTCAGGCGCTCGCCCAGTTTCCCGATCTCGGTGGAAGCCGCCTTGACCTGAAGGAGCAGCTGGTCCCGGAGGGCGGCGTCGGACATGCTGGTGGCTTCCTCGAGCTGGACGTGCCGCTTCTCGAGCGCGCGGAGCGCTTCCTTCAAATCGGAGGCGAGGGACTTCATCTCGCTCGTACGCCTGGCGTCGAGTTCGCCGACCTGCCGGATGAAATCGGACCTTAGCGCTTCGTGCTCGCGCCGCAGCCGCTCTTCCAGGCCCTGAAGCCGGGTCTCGACGGCCCGCATCTGGCCGCCGAACAGGATGTCGCGGACCTTGTCGAGGCTCTCAGGCTGGGGCTCGGCCGACGAGGGGTCGGCGACCATCTGGCCACCTGATTTGCGCTTGTCGTTTGCGTTTCTGGCCATAATCTGCTCACCGGTCACTGGGGGAACCCCCTACGATCAATACTGCGCCCTAAACACCAACGTACCACGCGTTTTCGGCCTTGGCCATTCGGGGACGGCTCCTCGATTCCGCAATCGCTGCCTGGCTGCTTCTCTACAGATACCACTGAGGAAGTGGCAAGGACGAAGCAGGCCGCCGGTTTGCGCTGTGCGGCCAACGGGTGCATCGTGCCGAGATGGATACTCCCATCCCGGTGGATGCCAGAGGTCTCCCGCGCGGCGCGCGAGCAGCGTTGCTGGCTGTGCTGCTCGGGCTGTTGACTTGCCCGCCGCCGATCCTGGCACAGGTCGACGTGTCCCCCCTCCAGCGAGTTCGCGGCAGTGGGCTCGATTCGGCCATCGTTGGCCAGGTAACCACCTTCTTTGCTCCCGAAGACCGGTCTTATGCCACCGAACTCGCTGCGCTCGCGGACAGTGCGGCAGCCTGGTTCGGGTGGAAATTCCAGGGCGGCTTTCCGCTTTACCTGGCGGTGCTGCGGCCGGACAGCTGGTTCGATCCCTACCAGGAAGGAACTCCGGCGCCGTATGGCATGCCGTGGGGATGGATTCCGGAATCGCTCATGGGAGTGCCGGCGTCCTTACGCGCAGGGGTCTTGATCACCGGGCCTGACGAGCAGGCAGACCTGCGGCGGGTGCGCTTCGTCATGCTGCACGAGTACGGCCACCTCGCGGCCAGGCGACACCTGCATCCGGGCGGCGACCAGCTTTACTCCTCCGTCCGCTGGTTCGAGGAACTTCTGGCGACGTACTTTGCCTATGCGTTCTTACAGCAGTCGGACCCGAAGTGGGCTCGCGCGGCCCGGCAGGAATGGAGGGAACTCGTCGACGCAGATCCTCCCGCCTCGGCGACCCTGGACTGGAGCTTCATGTTCCAGCTTCCGCCCCGGGAGTTCGGGCGCACCTACGCCTGGTACCAGAACCTGCTCAACCTGCGCGCAGCCAGCATCCATTCCGAGCATGGTGTGGCGTTCCTCGACCAAGTGCGTGACCGGCTGCCATGGGCGAGTGCGGACGAGTGGACCACTGAAACGCTGCTGCCGCTGCTGGACTCCATCGCTCCCGGATTCCAGGCGTGGGCAGACGGCCTCGAGGACGGCAGCTACGTCACTCGGCCGCCGCTGGGAGAAGGCGAGTCATGAGGTGAAGCCACACGCCTTGTCGCCGGACGACCATCAGTTCCGGGCTGAGTTCGAAGCCGGCACATTTCCGCCTTATCGCTTCGATCATCGGGCGCACCTGCGGCTGTCCTATGCCTACCTGGTGGAGCATGACACCGAGACGGCCCACGTGCGGCTGCGAGCTGCCCTGCTGAACTATCTGGAGCACCAGGGAATCGACCAGTCGAAGTTTCACGAGACCATGACCCGCGCGTGGGTGGGTGCCGTGCGTCATTTCATGGAGGAGTCGGTTCCGGCTGCATCCGCCGATGCGTTCATCGACGCCAATCCGGCGCTGCTGGACAGTGGCATATTGCTGACACACTACTCTCGCAATCAGCTGTTTTCGCCCGAAGCCCGGCGACAGTTGGTGGAGCCGGACCTGGATCCGATCCCGCGCCACGAGCCGTAATCGAGCATCCTCGCGCTACTCACCGTGCCGGAGTGCTCCGTGTCGGCGCGCACCGTGACGGCGAGCCAACCAGCAGCTGGAGGGACTCTGCCTATGACCTGGATGGTGGCGCTGAGCCTCTGGGCCCTCCTGCCGAATCCGCCCCAGCGCGCGGACGTCTCGGCGCTCGGCTGGATGGCGGGCTGCTGGGCCTCCGAGGGTGAATCCGGTTCGGGCGAGATGTGGACCCGGCCGATGGGCAACATGCTTCTCGGTGTGGGATTTCGGTCCACAGATGCGAGGGTTGTCACCTGGGAGTTCATGCGGATCGAGGAACGCGCAGCAGGGGAAGTTTTCTACGTGGCGACGCCGTCGGGACAATCCGAGGCCGAATTCAAGATGACCAGCAGCGGCGACAAGCAAGCCGTCTTCGAGAACCCGGCGCACGACTTTCCGCAACGGATCTCGTACCAGATGGTGACCGACAGCATGATGAAGGCCACTGTCGAGGGCGCATCCCGGGGATTCGAGCTGAGGATGCGCCGGGCGGGTTGCAGCGAGTGAATGTGAGTTCTCTTAGCGAGGAGGAGTGATGAGGGTTGCGACGCCATTGCGAAATAGTGTGATCATAGCGTGTGCCCTGCAGATCGCCTGTGCCGACAAGAAGGAGCCGGAAATCGCATCGGGTACACCACGCGTAGTGGAAGTCACGGCGACTTACGACGCGGGAGCCA
>CAMLHP010000050.1 GCA_946479805.1 uncultured Gemmatimonadota bacterium
CCGCTTGTAGTAACTCCCAGCCAGTATTAGCTTTACTGGCTATGCTTCGAGTGGATCTGAGGGAGCTCCGGCAGGGTCCGGTGGAAGTTCAGGCCGAGGTTCCGGCCGGAGACGAGGCGTTTGAGGGGCTGGGCCTGGAACTGGCCGAGCCGGTCGAGTTGGACGGGTCGGTGCAGCCTGCCAATGACGGCGAATATCTCTTCCGGGCCAGGGTCGACGCCGTACTGCGCTCGACCTGCCGCCGGTGCCTGGCTCCGGTGCAGTACGATGTGGGGCTGGACCTGAACGTGCTGTTCAGTCCCGACCCCGATGCTGCGGATGATCCCAGCATCTACCCGCTTCCAGCCCAGTCCACGCACCTGGACCTGGGAGCTGTTTTGCGGGAGGAGTTGGCGCTGGCGGTGCCTTCCTTCGTGTTGTGCCGCGAGGACTGCGCCGGACTCTGCCCCGAATGTGGCGCAGACCTGAATTCAGGGCCGTGCGGCTGCGCGGTCCCGGCCGAACACAACTGAGGAATCCATGGCAGTCCCCAAGCGACGCACGTCCAAGTCCCGCAAGCGGCTTCGCCGCGGACACGATGCCGCCCCCGCGGTGGCATCGCAGTCCTGTCCCCGGTGCGGTTCGCCCCGGCTCCCGCATCGGGTGTGTGACTCCTGCGGCTACTATCGCGGCAAGAAGCGGGTCGAGGTCGAGGACCAGTAGGCGTGATCCGCGTCGCAGTTGACGCGATGGGCGGCGACCAGGCCCCCGGCCCCGAGATCGAGGGGTCGCTCCGCGCGCTCGCCGAGTACGACGACCTCCACCTCCAGCTGGTGGGGCAGCCCCAGGCCATCGAAACGGCGCTGGCTGTCCACTCACCCCTGGACCGCGGGCGCATTGACGTTGTGCCGGCGTCCCAGGTCATCGGCATGGCGGAGAAGCCGCTCGCCGCGGTTCGCGCCAAGCGCGATTCCAGTATCGTCGTCGGGCTTGGCCTGCAGAAGGCCGGGAACTCCGACGCCTTTGTCTCTGCCGGCAACACCGGCGCGGTGCTGGCGGCGTCCACGGTGCTGCTCGGACTCCATCCCGGAGTTGATCGCGCCACGGTTGCTACGCTCTTTCCCACCGCTGACGACCCGGTCCTGGTCCTGGATGGCGGCGCCAACGTGGACTGCTCCGCGCGAGAGCTCGCCTGCTTCGCACTGCTCGGCACCGTTTACATGCGAGACATCATCGGCCGGCAGAAGCCCGCCGTGGGCCTCCTCAACGTCGGCGAGGAGGACGAGAAGGGCAACGCCGTTGTTCGCGAGGCCCACCAGCTTCTCCGTTCGCTCCCCGGCATCAATTTCATCGGCAACATAGAGGGTCGCGACATCCTGGCCGGCCACGACACCCGTGGCGCTGTGGACGTGGTCGTCTGTGACGGGTTTGTGGGCAACGTGGTGCTCAAGTTCTACGAGTCGGTGGCACGGCTCATCGTCCGCATGGTCAAGCGCGACGCGCCCGCGCTGCTGGAGCGCGATGATATCAAGCGAGTGTTCCGCACGCTCGACTACTCCGAGTACGGCGGTGCTCCGCTGCTGGGGGTGAACGGCGTGTCGATCATTTGCCACGGCTCCAGCGGCGCCAACGCAATCAAGAACGCGGTGCGGGTGGCAGTGCAGTCCTGCCGCTCCAGGCTCAGCAGCCATATCGCTGCCGAGCTGGCGCAGCAGGTCCCGGCGGGCCGGACATGACATCACGCCGGCCAATCGCCCGCCTCACCGGCCTGGGCACAGCGGTCCCGGAAAAGGTGGTGGACAACGCCTGGTTCGAGCAGCGGCTCGACACCAGCGATGCCTGGATCGTCGAGCGGACCGGAATTCGGGAGCGGCGGCACGCCGGGCCCGACGAAAGCGTGACCGAACTGGCGCGCAGGGCATCGGTCGAGGCGCTGGCGCGGGCAGGACGAACCCCTTCCGAGCTCGACTCCATCGTGCTGGGCACGGCAACTCCTGATCGGCTGCTCCCCGCCACCGCGTGCGACCTCCAGGCCGTCCTCGGTGCTGACCGCGCAGCTGCCTTCGACGTGTCGGCCGCATGTCCCGGGTTCCTCTACGCAATGACCGTGGCGGAAGGGCTCATCGCTTCGGGCCAGAGCGAGCGCTCGCTCATCCTGGGCGCGGAGAAGCTCACCTGCATCACCGACTTCGAGGATCGGGGCACCGCCATCCTGTTCGGTGACGGCGCAGGCGCGGCGGTACTGGAACGCACCGAGCCCTCTGGTGACAAGCCCCGCGGCATCCTCTCCACGTTCATCGCCAGTGATGGGCGGCTGGCGGACCTGCTTTACCGGCCCGGGGGTGGCGCGGCGCATCCCATCAGCCACGATGTCGTCGAGGACCGCTCGCACTTCCTCAAGATGCAGGGTCGCGAGGTTTTCAAGGCGGCGGTGCGCGCCATGGCCGACGCGAGCGACGAGGCGATCCGGCGGGCTGGGGTCACGGCCGACCAGATCGACCTGCTGGTGCCGCATCAGGCCAACATCCGGATCATCGAGTCCACCGCGAAGCATGCCGGCATGCCGATGGACCGCGTGATGGTCAACGTAGACCGCTACGGGAACACTTCCTCTGCTTCCATACCCATTGCGCTGGACGAGGCGATCCAGCAGGGCCGCATAGGTCCAGACTCACTGGTGCTGCTGGTGGCCTTCGGGGCCGGTTTCACCTGGGCCAGCGCGGTGATCCGGTGGGGCTGATCCTCGCCTTCCCGGGTCAGGGCGCCCAGAAGGTCGGGATGGGGCGGGACCTCGCCGAGTCATCTCCCGCGGCCCTCGAGGTGTTCGAACGGATCGACGCTGCGCTGGAGATGCCGCTCAGCCGCCTGATGTGGGAAGGCCCCGAGGAGGAACTGACCCTCACCCACAACGCCCAGCCGGCCATACTGGCGCACTCTGTGGCGATGCTGGCTGCGCTGGGAGATGTCGTGTCCGGTGCAGTCGCGGCGCTGGGCCATAGCCTCGGCGAATACAGCGCCTATGTGGCTGCAGGTGCGCTGGCGCCCGAGGACGCCGCCAGGCTGGTGCGCCGCCGGGGCGAGCTGATGCTTGAGGCAGGCCAGCAGCGGCCCGGCGCAATGGCCGCGGTACTGGGACTCTCCACGTCAGAGGTCGAGGCCGCCTGCGCCGCCGCGAAGCGGGAGGGCGAGGTCGCAGTGGCCGCCAACCTTAATGCGCCGGACCAGACCGTGGTGTCCGGCGACCCCGCCGCGGTGGAGCGGGCCGGAGTCGGCTGCAAGGAGCGGGGCGCGAAGCGCGTGGTTCCGCTCAAGGTGAGCGGGGCATTCCACTCGCCGCTGATGGCACCGGCTGCTGCGGGACTCGCCGAGGTACTGGCCGACGTTCCATTCGAGGATCCACGAATCCCGGTTTACGCCAATGCCAGGGCCGAGCCCGTCCGCACGGCGGATGATGCGCGCCGGCTGCTTGTGGAACAGCTCACGGCGCCGGTGCGGTGGGTCGCGTGCGTGGAGGCGGCAGCCCGGCAGGAGGGCGAGCCGTCGTTCCTCGAGATCGGGCCCGGCAACGTCTTGAGCGGCCTGATTCGTCGCATCGTCCCGGGCGCTGCAACCGCCTCGGCGGGAACCGCCGCGGACCTCGCCAGCTTCAACGCATCCGCCAAGTCATGATCACACTGGACCTCAGCGGCAGGGTTGCCTTCGTGACCGGCGGCACCCGGGGCATCGGTTTCGCAATCGCGCAGGCGCTGGTCGCGAGCGGCGCCAAGGCAGCCATCAGCGGCCGGGACTCTGGCAGAGCCGCCGAGGCGGCGAGCCGCCTGGGCGGTGGGGCGATCGGCGTGGCGTGCGACGTATCCGACGAGGCCCAGGTCGAGGCGGCCATCGCGGAGATCGAGTCAGCGCTGGGCGGGATCGATATCCTGGTCAACAACGCCGGGATAACGCGTGATAACATCCTGCTGCGGCTGGACGGCGCTGCATGGGACGAGGTGCTCGATACCAACCTCAAGGGTGCGTTTCATGCCACACGTGCGGTGATCAAGGGGATGATGAAGCGCCGGAGCGGGCGCATCATCAGCATCAGCAGCATCGTGGGCCTGACCGGCAACAAGGGCCAGGCCAACTACGCCGCCAGCAAGGCGGGATTGATCGGCTTCACCAAGGCGGTCGCGCGGGAGTACGCCAGCCGCGGGATAACGGCAAATTGTGTCGCGCCGGGGTACATCGAGACCGACATGACGAGCGCCTTGCCGGAGGACGCGCGAAAGGCATTATTAGACAGCATTGCGCTGGGCCGGCTGGGCCAGCCGGAGGACATAGCCGGAGCGGTGCTGTACCTGGCATCGGACCTTGCCGCCTACGTCACGGGCCAGGTGCTCGTGGTGGACGGCGGAATGGCCATGTAGCGCGGGGCAGTTCAAATCCAACCCGAGGACGTCATGGACAACGTTGAGGAGAAGGTCAAGGACATCATCGTCGAGGAACTGGGCGTCGAACGCGAGAAGCTCACCGCCGAGGCGAGCTTCATGGAGGATCTGGGCGCAGACAGCCTCGACACCGTGGAGCTGGTGATGGCCTTCGAGAAGGAGTTCGACATCGACATTCCCGACGAGGACGCGGAGAAGATGCGGACCGTTGGAGATGCGCTGGCCTATCTCCACACCAAGATCGGGAAGTAGGGAGTTGGCGCGCCGCGTGGTCGTGACCGGCCTGGGACTTGTGACCCCGGTCGGTAACGATGTCGAATCGACGTGGAGCGCCCTGCTGGATGGGCGTTCCGGTGCCGCACCCATCACCAAGCTCGATCCGGCCCGGCTCCCGGTCCGGTTCGCCTGCGAGGTGAAGGGATTCGACCCGCTCCAGTACATCGACCGCAAGGAGGCCCGACGGTACGACCTCTTCGCCCAGTTCGCGCTGGGCGCGGCGGCACAGGCCATGAGCCAGGCCGGGCTGGAGGGGGGCGTACCTGACCCGGAACGTGCGGGTGTGGTCATCGGAAGCGGCATCGGCGGGATGCAGACCTACGAGGAGAACTGCGCCGCGTATATCCTGAAGGGTCCCGAGCGGGTCTCGCCCTTCTTCGTTCCCATGTTCATCCCCGACATCGCGGCGGGCCTGGTTTCGATCCGGTATGGCGCGCGGGGACCGAACTTCGCCACCGTATCCGCCTGCGCGTCGTCGGCTCACGCCATCGGCGAATCCTTCCGCATCGTCCAGCAGGGCAAGGCAGACCTGATGATCACCGGCGGCTCCGAGGCCGCGATCACGGGGCTCACCGTGGCGGCATTCGCCAACATGAAGGCACTCTCGTTCCGCAATGACGATCCCGCCACGGCCAGCCGGCCGTTCGACCTGGACCGCGACGGATTCGTGCTGGGCGATGGCGGCGGCATGGTGGTGCTGGAGAGCCTGGAGCACGCTCAGGCCAGGGGTGCGACCATCCTGGGTGAGATACTGGGTTATGGCGCCAGCGGAGACGCCCATCACATCACCTCGCCGCCTGACGATGGCCACGGCGCCAAGGCTGCGATGAAGCTGTGCATGGACGACGGCGGCATTGACCCGGCGCGGGTGGGTTACATCAACGCCCACGGCACGTCGACGCCCCAGGGTGACGTCGCCGAGACGAGCGCGGTGAAGGGTGTGTTCGGTGACCTCGCATCCCGTCTCATCTTCGGCTCCACCAAGAGCATGACCGGGCACCTGCTGGGTGGTGCCGGAGCACTTGAATGCATCGTGTCGCTGCTGGTCGCCACACGGGGCAAGATCCCGCCCACCATCAACCAGTTCACGCCCGACCCGGCGTGCGACCTCGACTCCGCTCCCAACAAGATGGTCGAGCGCACGGTGGACGTGGCCATGAGCAACTCCTTCGGCTTTGGCGGCCACAATGCGAGCCTCGCGGTAGGGGCGTACAGGGAGTAGTTGTCGTCGCGAGTAAACTCGCTGCTCGGCGAGCGTCGCCTTCGGCGACGCAGGGCAGAATCGGGTGCACCAGATGTCCAGACCCTCCGAGCCATCAGCGTCATTCCCGATCATCTGCGTCATCGGTGGATACGGATTAGATTTGGCCATCCTCCGGCCGCCCCGGCCGGGTGCTGGCTTGCAAGGAGACAGCATGGCCTCGGAGCTGGACCGCTCGCTCATCAAGGACCCCGCGCTGCACCCCATCGCCGGCTGCGTGCTCGAGGGACGCCGACTCGACGCTGGCCAGGGTCGCACGCTCTATGAGTCACCCGACCTGATCGGCCTCGGTGCCCTGGCCGATTTCGCGAATCAGCGGGTCAACGGCGACCGGGTGTTCTTCTCCGCCAACCAGCACATCAACCCCACCAACGTCTGCATCCTCAGGAACACCTGCACCTTCTGCTCCTTTGCCCGGATGCCGAAGGAGGAAGGCGCCTATGTCCGGAGCCTGGACGAGGTGTTCGAGGAGGCCGAGGCCGCGCGCCAGGGGCCGACCCGCGAGTTCCACATTGTGGGCGGGCTGCACCCGAAGCTCAGGCTCTCGTACTACACCGACATGATCCGCGGGCTCCGGGAGCGCCACCCCGAGGTCCACGTGAAGGCGCTTACGGCGGTGGAAATCGCCCACATCGCACGGGTCGAGCGTTCGAGCTCGCTGGAGGTGCTGGCCGCGCTCAAGGAGGCAGGGCTGACGAGCCTGCCCGGCGGCGGCGCCGAGGTGTTCAGCACCGCAGTCCGCGCCACCATTGCCGAGCGGAAGCTCAGCGGAGAGGAATGGCTCCGGGTCCACCGCGAGGCGCACTCGCTCGACATCCCCACCAACTGCACCATGCTCTACGGCCACGTCGAGAGCGCTGAAGATCGCATTGCACACCTCGACGCCCTGCGCCGGCTCCAGGACGAGACCGGCGGGTTCCTCACCTACATTCCGCTCGCCTATCACCCCGACAACAACGAACTGGGTGAGGAGCTCGGCCGGACCGGCACCGCCACCACCGGCTACGAGGACCTCCGCGCCATCGCGGTGGGCCGCCTCATGCTGGACAACATTCCCCACGTGAAGACCCACTGGCCCATGGTCACGCCCTTCCTGTCGCAGGTGGCCCTGGCCTTTGGCTGCGACGACGTGGAGGGCACCGTGGTGTTCGAGCGGATCTACCACGAGGCAGGGGCGCAGACTGCAATGCATCTCCGCTACCACGAGATCGTGGAGCTGATCCGCGGCGCCGCCCGGGTGCCTGTGGAGCGCGACAGTCTTTACCGTGAAATCCGGCGGGAGTTCGACCCGCCGCCCCCCATGCGCGAACTGAGCCGGAGCCTGCCGGTGGTACACGCCGCATGAGGCTGGGCCGGATCCCGTGGATCAACTGCTATCCGGTCTACGGCGCGATCGACCGGGGCGAGGTGGCCTGCGACGCCACGCTGATCTCCGGCACTGCCGCCGAGCTCAACGACCTGCTCGCCGCCGGGGAGCTGGACGTGAGCGTGGTGTCGGCGGTGGAATACGCCCGCAACGCGGCCCAGTACCACCTGCTGCCGGACCTTGCCATCACCTGCGACGGACCGGTGCACAGCGTGGCGCTCTTCTCCCGGCGCCCGGTCGAGCAGCTGGACGACGCGACCATCCTGCGCACGGCGTCGAGCCGGACGTCGGTGCTGCTGCTGGAGCTGCTCTGCCGCCATCGGTGGGGCATCGCTCCGCGATTCGCGACCGCGCGCGCCGAGGCAGCCGACTTGTCGACGCTTGCGGGACTGCCGCATGACGCGGTGCTGGTCATCGGCGATGCCTGCCTGCTGCTGGCCGCCGAGCAGCGCTACCCGTACATGACCGACCTGGGCGCTGCCTGGCACGCCTGGACCGGGCTGCCGTTCGTCTTCGCGGTCTGGGCAGCGCGCAGGGAGGTTCCCATGGCGAAGGCGCAGGCGCTGCATGCCCAGTTGCTGGCGTCGCGCGCGTGGGGCCTGGACCACCTCGACCTGCTGGCCGACGACGCGTCCCGCGCAACGTCGGTCCCGACCGATGTCTGCCGCGCCTACCTCGGCGGCCTCGACTACGCCCTTTCGTACCGGCACCTGGCTGGGCTGACCGACTTCTTCCGCCGGCTGGCGCAGGATGGGGCGGTACCGGATGGGTCGCTTTCGTTCATCACCGCCGCCTGACAGGCCGAACATGGATCGCGTTGATCGTTCATCCGCCGAGTTTCGCGAGTACCTCGAACTCTACCAGCGCGCGTCGCTGTTGGAACTGGGCAGCATGGCCGACGCGGTGCGCTGGCGGCTCCATCCCGAGGCCGCGGTCTCGTACATCATCGACCGCAACATCAACTACACCAACGTCTGCGTTGCGGACTGCCAGTTCTGCGCCTTCTACCGGCGGCCGAAGGATTCCGACGGCTACGTACTGAGCTACGAGGAGATCGGCGCCAAGATCGACGAGTGCAAGTCCATCGGCGGGGTGCAGATCCTGATCCAGGGGGGCCACAACCCCTACATCCCGTTCGAGTGGTACCTCGACCTCCTGCGCTACATCAAGCGGCACCACCCGATCCACGTGCATGGGTTCTCGCCGTCGGAAGTGGTGTTCTTCAGCGAACGGTTCCGTATCCCGATGCCCGAGGTGATCACCCAGCTGCGCGAGGCCGGGCTCGACAGCATTCCCGGCGGCGGCGGCGAGATCCTGGTGGATGCCATCCGCGAGCGCGTGGCGAAGAAGAAGGCCCAGACCGACGAGTGGCTCGGCGTGCAGGAGGAAGCCCACCGCCAGGGGATGAAGACGTCGGTGACGATGATGTACGGCCTGGGCGAGACCGATGCCGACCGGGTAGAACACCTGCTGAGGGTGCGCGCGGTGCAGGAGCGGACCGGCGGCTTCACCGCCTTCATCTGCTGGCCGCTCCAGCCCGAGGGCACGCCTGGGATGTCGCACATGCCGAAGACCGACGCGGTGACCTACCTTCGCACCCTCGCGCTGGCGCGGATCGTTCTGGCCAATGTGCCCAACATGCAGTCGTCCTGGGTGACGATGGGCCACAAGGTGGGCCAGATCGCGCTGCGTTTCGGTGCCAACGACTACGGCAGCCTGATGATGGAGGAGAACGTCGTCTCGGCCGCCGGCACCACGTACCGGACCTCGCTGGAGCAGATAGAGCGCGTGATCACCGACGCCGGGTTCGAGCCGCGCCGCCGGCGGCAGGACTACTCGTTCATCGAGCAGGTGGCCGCCTGAGCCGGACCGGGCTGGGCTACGACTCCCACAGGTTTGCCCTGGGGCGGAGGCTGGTGCTTGGCGGGGTGGAAATTCCGCACCCTGCGGGGCTTGCCGGCCACTCTGATGCGGACGCCGTGGCGCACGCGATGACCGATGCACTACTGGGAGCGGCCTGTGCCGGGAGCATCGGCGAGCTCTATCCCGACAGCGACCCGCGCTGGAAGGACGCCGATTCGATGCTGCTGCTGCGCGAGGTCGCCGCCCTGGTAAGGAAGCGCGGCTGGCGCGTGACGCATGCGGACGTGACCGTCATCGCCGAGCAGCCGAAGATCGCCCCGCACGCTGCGGCCATCGCCGCGTCGCTCGAGGCCACGCTGGAAAGCGGAGCCAGGAGCGTCAACGTAAAGGGCAAGTCCAACGAAGGCATGGGATTCATCGGTCGGGGCGAGGGGATTGCCGTGCTCGCCGTCGCCACGCTGGAGGCACTCTGATCTGATCGAGGCGCTGCTCAACTGGCTGGCCCAGTTGCCACCGCTCGCGGTGTACGTCGTGCTGGGCCTGCTCGCCGCGCTGGAGAACCTGGTCCCGCCCGTACCCGCGGACACGGCTGTGGCCCTCGGAGCCTTCCTGTCGCAGCGGGGCGTCATCAGCCTTCCCGTCGTCTACGCGGTCACGCTCGGGGCCAACATGGCTGGTGCGGCCGGTGTCTACTTCGCCTCACGGCGGTATGGCCGCCGCCTCTTCAGCACCGCGGCCGGCCGGCGGCTCCTCACCCCCGGCGCACTCGCCGCGGTGGAACGCGAGTACCTCCGCTTCGGCCTCATCGGCATCTTCATTGGCCGGTTCCTCCCCGGCATTCGTGGTGTGGTGGCGCCCTTCGCCGGGCTCGCCAATCTCAGTGCCTCGCGCGCGCTTATCCCGATGACAATCGCGTCGGCCATATGGTACGGGATCATCACCTTGCTGGGCGCCGCCATCGGGGCGCGCTGGCAGGACATAGCGGCGCTGCTGGGTGGAATCAATCGGACGCTGGGGATCGTTGGCGCGGCGGTGGTGCTGGCGCTCGTGATTCTCTGGATTCGCCGCAGGCGGCGGGAGGGCAAGGAAGTGATGTGGGGCCTGCTTCGCCGGGCCGTCGGTCCCGATGCAGATGAGCGGACCGGGGACGAGGCGATGCGGGACGCGGCACTCCTGATGCTCGAGCTGGCCTGCGCCGACCGGGCGCTCTCCGAGGCTGAGCGAGCCGAGGCTGCCGATCACCTTCGGCAGCGATGGGGACTGGAGCCTCGGGGGCGGGAACGCCCTGAGCAGAGCCCCAGGGAGCGCCTGGAGGGATATCGCGACAGGTTCAGGGTGCAGTTCGCGCATGAGCGGCGGCTGGCTCTGCTGGAACGGCTGTGGCAGCTGGCCTTCGAGCCGGGTGCAGGCCGGGAAGCCAGGGACCGCCTTGCGCGCAGGGCCACCGAGGAGCTGGGCTTTACCAGCGATGAAGTCCAGCACGTGCCGGGATTCAGCGACGACGATCGGACCGGTCCTGAATGACCGAGTCCCTGCGCGATCGTCTGGCCCGGGATTTCCTGCTGGAAACGTTCCGCGATCACCTGGCGCTCGAGGCCGGGTCCAGCAAGCACACCGTGGATGGATATTCCCGCGACGTGGCTCGGCTCGCCGAGTTCGCCGTGAGCAAGGGTGCCCGATCACCGGCGGGGCTCACGCCATCGCTCCTCCGCCAGTTCGTGTATCTCCTCAAGGACCTGGGCCTCAGCGCCGCGACCATCCGGCGCGCGATTTCCTCTATTCACACCTACTGCAATTTCCTTGTGGGCGAGGGCGTGCTCACCGGCGATCCCTCCGACCGGCTCGAGGGCCCTCGCCGGTGGCAGAGCCTGCCGGAAGTGCTGTCGGTGTCGGAAGTCGAGGCGATGCTCGCCGCGGCGGCGGTGGACCGGCCGCTGGCCTGGCGCGACCGGGCGCTACTGGAGTTGGCGTACGGTGCCGGACTCCGGGTTTCAGAGCTTTGCGGACTGCTGCTCACCGACCTGCACCTGCCCGAGCAGGTGGTGCGGGTCATGGGGAAGGGGAGCAAGGAGCGGCTGGTGCCCCTCGGACGAGCGGTGATCGGCGTCGTGTCGGTCTACCTGCACGAACTCCGCCCCACGCTGGACCGGGGCAGGAGCGGAGGCCGGGTGCTGCTCAATGCGCGCGGCCAGCCGCTCTCGCGGGTGGGTGCGTGGGGCATCGTCAAGCGGATCGCCGATGAGGCAGGCATCAGCCGGCGAGTTACGCCCCACACGCTCCGTCACAGTTTCGCCACCCATCTCCTCGAAGGTGGCGCCGACCTCCGCGCGGTGCAGGAGATGCTGGGACATGCGGACTTGAGCACCACCCAGATCTATACCCACGTGGATCGCGAGTACCTGCGATCGGTGCACAAGCAGTTCCATCCGCGGGCCTGAGGCCGCCGCACTCCGCGGGACGGCCGGCGGATGTCAGCACGATGCGAAGAAGTCCGCGACGAAAAAAGAAAAGCAACCACGGAGTATTCCCGCTCTCGTGTCTTGATGGCGAACGCCATGACAGCAGGTATCCATGGATCTCCGTTCCGGAACACCGGTCTGGCTGCTCGAACCTGGCACGCTGCGCGAGTGGCCCGACCTGGAGGGCCCCAGCGACGCAGACGTGGTGGTGATGGGTGCGGGCATCAGCGGAGCGCTCGCAGCATTGCACCTCGCCGAGGCGGGGCTCGGCGTGCTGGTGCTGGACCGCCGGGAAGCGGGGCGGGGAAGCACCGTCGCATCGACCGCCCTCCTGCAGTACGAAATCGATACTTCCCTGGTGGAACTGGGCCAGCGGCTCGGCCGGGACCCGGCAGCGCGGGCGTACCGCAGGTCGGCTGCAGCGGTGGAACGGCTGGGCCAGCTGGCATCGGCGCTGGACGAGGACTGTGGCTTCGCGTGGCGGCCCAGTCTGTACCTGGGCGTCACCGCGTCGGATGCGAAGCAGCTTGACTCTGAGGCGCAGGCCCGGCGCGCCTGCGGCATCGACGTGGAGTTGCTGGACGAGCGTGACATCCGCGACCGGTTCCCGTTCCAGCGCCCCGCCGCCATTCGCTCGGCGCTGGCCGCTGAAGTCGACCCGCTGAGGCTCACCCTGGCGCTCCTCAAGCGTGCCGAGAGCCTCGGCGCCACCATTCGCACTGGGTCAGGGGCCGAAGTTGCGAGCCTGGACCACGGCAAGGACAGGGCAACCATCACCACCCACGCCGGGCACGTCGTTCGGGCTGGCCATCTGGTGTTCGCGACCGGCTACGAGTCCGAGCGATACCTGCCGCGGCCAGTCGGACGCCTGCTCAGCACCTATGCAATGGCCACCGAGCCCGAGGAGTCGCTGGAAGCCTGGGAGGATCGGACCCTCATCTGGGAAACGGCGCGGCCCTACCTGTATCTCCGGACCACGCCGTCGGGGAGGGTGGTGGTGGGCGGCGAGGACGAACGGCTCGCCGATGCCGACGCCCGTGACGCCCTGATTGGACGGAAATGTGCCGACCTGGCGCGGCGTGCGCGGGGGATCTGGCCCTCGCTCCGCCTCGCACCAGAATGTGGGTGGGCCGGATTCTTCGGGGAGACCCCCGACGGGCTGCCGGTGATAGGGTGCCCGCCCGGCATGCGAGGGG
>CAMLHP010000051.1 GCA_946479805.1 uncultured Gemmatimonadota bacterium
GCCCAGGAGAGATACAGCTTGTCCTTGGCGCGAGTCAGCCCGACATAGGCCAGGCGCCGCTCTTCCTCGATGCCGTCAGGCTGCTCGGCGGCGCGCCCCAGGGGAAAGAGCCCGTCCTCCATCCCCGCAAGCACCACCACCGGCCACTCCAGCCCCTTGGCCGTATGCAGCGTCATCAGCGTGACACCCCGCTCGTCACCCACGTCCTTGTCGTTGGCGGAGAGCAGCGCCGCTTCAGCCAGGAAGCGCGACACCGGAGGCGCGTCGCTGTCACCGGGGGTCGCCACTTCGGACCAGTTGGCCGCGCTGGCGAGCAGTTCGCGGACGTTCTCCCAGCGCTCCGCGCCCTCGGGGCCTTCTTCGAGAAGGTGCGATTCGAACGCCGTCTCCCGCAGGATCTCCTCGAGCAGAACAGCAGGCGCGGCATCGGCAGCCATGGCGCCAAGCCGCGTGATCAGTGCGTGAAACCCGCGCAACGCACCGCGCACGTTGGGCCTGAGCTCGGGGATCCCGTCCGCGCGGCCCGCAGTGCCCAGCAGCGAGCGCTTCCAGGTTGCGGCCGTTTCGGTCAGGATGGCGAGGCTCGAAGGACCCAGCCCGCGGCGGGGCGTGTTGACCGCGCGAAGGAACGCTTCGTCGTCGGACGGGTTGGACACCAGCCGGAGGTAGGCCAGCACGTCCCTCACCTCGCGCCGGTCGTAGAAGCTGATGGCGCCAATCAGGCGATACGGCATTCCCGCGCGCCGGAGCGCTTCCTCAAAGGCGCGTGACTGGGCGTTGGTTCGGTACAGCACCGCCATGTCCTCGAGGGCCCAGTCCCCCGCCGCACGGCGGCGCTCCAGCTCACGCACCACCCACTCCGCTTCATCCCTCTCGTCGGCCGCTGCCACCAGCGTCAGCAACTCGCCTCCGGCGCGGCGGGTATGCAGCGTCTTGCCTATGCGGCCGCTGTTCTCGGCGATCACCGCGTTGGCTGCCGCAAGCACCGCGCTGGTGGAACGGTAGTTCTCCTCCAGTCGCACGAGAGTGGTACCGGGAAAGTCCCGCTGGAAGTCGCGCATGTTGCGGACGTCGGCTCCGCGCCAGCCGTAGATGCTCTGGTCGTCGTCGCCCACCGCGGTGACGTTGCCGTGGCCCCCGAGCAGCCGCACCAGCTCGTACTGGGCCTTGTTGGTGTCCTGGAATTCGTCCACCAGCACGAACTGGAACTTGTGGCTGTAGTACGCCAGCCGGTCGGGGTGCTCCCGGAAAAGCGTGAGGGGATGGAGCAGAAGGTCGTCGAAGTCCATGGCGTTCGCTGCAAGAAGCGCAGGGCCGAGCGCGGCATGGATCTCGGCTGCCACCTGGACCACCCGGTCGAACACATGAGCGGCCTTCAGCGTCTCGGGGTCCTGCATCCGGTTCTTGGCACTCGAGATGATCCCCTGGATGGCGCGCGGCGCGAACAGCTTCGGTGGATGCCCCCGCTGCTCCAGAAGCCGCTTCACCAGTGCCAGCGAATCGTCCTGGTCGTAAATGCTGAACCGCGAGGTGAAGCCGAGCCGCGGAGCCTCCCGCCGGAGCAACCGGGCGCTGAGGGAATGGAACGTGCCGATCCAGAGCCCGGACGGGTCTCGATGCAGCAAGCGGCCGATTCGCTCCTTCATCTCGCCGGCCGCCTTGTTGGTGAACGTCACCGCGAAGATCCGGTCGGGCGGCACTCCGTGGCGCTCGATCAGGCTGGCGATCCGGGTGGTCAGCACCCGGGTCTTTCCCGACCCCGCACCAGCCAGCACCAGCAGCGGGCCGTGGACGTGCTCCACCGCCTCGCGCTGGGGCGTGTTCAGCGAGCCCAGCCAGTCCACACCGTGATCGGTCACGCCCTGGCTTCCGTCAGCGGGATGCGCATGACGAATGATGCGCCTTCCTCGGTGGATTCAAGCAGCAGTTCCCCTCCATGTGCGTCCTCCACGACACGCCGCGCCAGCGCCAGTCCAATCCCCCAGCCACCAGCCTTGCTGCTGATGCCAGGCTCGAACAGCGAGCGCCGGATGTCGCGCGGGACTCCCGGGCCGTCATCCTGCACCCGCAGTTCAGCCCACCCATCGGGGCCCAGCCCCGCGGATATGACGATCTCGCCCTGGCGTCCCTGCAGGGCATCGATGGCGTTCTTGACCAGCGCCTCCAGCGTCCATTCGAGCAGCACGATGTCCCCGGTGATGACCGGACCGGCGCCCGGCGCCTCCACCCGGAGTTCTATGGGGTTTGCACGCCGCGGCAGCCGCGTCTGGTAGTACGCGGCTACACGGCCGGCCAACGCACCGAGCGATACGGGCTCTCTCCGGGCCGGATTGCCTATGCGCTCGAACCGCTTGGCCACGCGATCGAGCCGCTCCGCGTCTGCCTGCAGGTGCGCCGCGAGCTGATCCGGAGGCGTGACTGCGGGCGAGCGGAGCGACTCGATCCACCCCTGCATGCTGGTGAGCGGCGTACCCATCTGGTGGGCAGCCTCGCGGGCCATCGCCACCCAGAGGCGGTCACGCTGGGCATTCATGGCGTTGCGATACGCGAAGACCGCCACCGCGACCATGAGCACAATCGCCAGCGCTTGCATCACGCCCAGCCATGCGAGCTGGCGCTGGGCCGGCAGCGCGCCGTAATGGATCCGCTGGCCGGTGAGCGAGTCGAGCAGGGGCGAGAACTCGCGGTCCAGGCGGGCGACGAACACCTGCAGGCGGGGGTCGTCCAGCGGCAGCTCGGCGAGGCCAGGCGGCAGGTTGTCGGCGGCAGTAACCCGCCCGGCGGAATCGGTCAGCACCAGAGGCATCCCGCGCTGGCGCACCTGGGCGCCGAGCTGGAGCAGCGCCCCACCTTCCGCCCCTGGCTCGGGATTGTTGAGGCCGGAGAACACGCCCGAGTAGAGCTGGCTCATGGACCGCGCATCGTCCTGGAAGTGGCGCGCGACCAGCCATGCGGTGCCGGCGCTCAGGCCGGCAAGGAGTGCCACCAGAAGAACGGCGGCAGTGGGAGCAAACCGCCGGGCGGCGCGCACGCGCCTAGGCACGGGGGGTTAGGCGATCCCGTCCGAGATACGGCACCAGCGCATCCGGCACCCTCACAGACCCGTCAGGCTGCTGGTTGTTCTCCAGCAATGCGACAATGGTCCTGGGAAACGCCACGCCGGAAGCGTTGAGGGTATGCACGAACTCGGGCCGCTCGCCCGGTGCGGGCCGGAACCTGAGTGAAGCACGACGGGCCTGGAAATCGGTGAAGGTGCTCGCACTCGAAGCCTCGAGCCAGGTGCCTACTCCCCCGGCCCACACCTCCAGGTCCCAGGTGCGCGCTGCGGCAAACCCGGTGTCGCCTGCGGCGAGCTCGAGTACCCGGTACGGGATCTCGAGCCGCTGCAACACGGCCTCGGCATGGCGGCAGATTACCTCGTGCTCGGCTTCGCTGGTGTCGGGCCGCACCAGCCGCACCAGCTCCACCTTGTCGAACTGGTGCACCCGGATCAGCCCCCGGGTGTCCTTGCCGTGCGCACCGGCCTCACGCCGGAAGCAGGGCGTCCACGCGACGTAAGTCACCGGCAGCTGGGCGCCGTCCATGATCTCGTCGCGATGGAGATTGGTCACCGGTACTTCGGCGGTTGGCACCAGGAACAGGTCATCAGCAGCGGACAGGTAGAGCTCGTCCTCGAACCTGGGGAGCTGCCCGGTGCCGGTCATTGTTTCGCGGTTGACCAGGAAAGGCGGCGCTATCTCGGTATAGCCGTGCTCGCCGGTGTGAAGGTCGAGCATGAAATTGGACAGGGCGCGTACCAGCCGGGCGCCCATGCCAGTGAAGACCGGGAACCCGGAGCCGGTAACCTTCGCGCCACGAGCCAGGTCAAACAGCCCCAGCGATTCACCCAGCTCCCAATGGGGCCGGGGCGCAAAATCAAACGCGGGCTTGCCGCCCCATTCTCGCAGCACCCGGTTGGCATCGGCGCCGCCGTCGGGGACAGCCGGGTGCGGAAGGTTGGGCACCTGCAGCGCCTCGAATTCGAGCCGCTGGTCCAGTTCCCGCGCGGTGGCATCGAGTGCCCGCGCCTCCTCGGCCGAGGCCTTGAGTGTTGCCAGCAGGTCGTCTGCGGGCTCACCCGCCTTCTTCCGGCGGGCGACTTCCTCGCTGGCAGTGTTGCGTTCCGCCTTCAGGGTTTCCGAGCGAAGCAAGGCCTCGCGGCGCTCGCGGTCGAGAGACAGCAGCCTCTTCACCAGCGCGTCAATGGCGGGATCGCCGCGCCGCGCGAGCGCGGCGCGAACCGCCTCCGGCTCCTGGCGCAGGCGCTTCAGGTCTATCACGGGATTGTCAGCGTTCGGGGATGCCCGGCTCGAGGCCGACGTATCCGCAGTTCTCGTTGACCAGAAACTCGAAGGTGACCGTCCGCGCCACCGGGTCGAGGGCCAGGATCCGGAGCTTGCCATAAAGCGGAACGCCCAGTCCCCCACACACCACGCGGGAACGCGCGGCGTATACCTGGCCCTCAGCTATCGCGATCGTGTCCCGGGTCAGGAAGCCCTCGAGCGGTGCGACGTCCAGCTCGCCGAACTGTTCTTCGCTGATGGCCAGTCCCGGCTGCAGCCCGCCACCTTCGTTGATCTGGAGCGCCGCGCGGGGCAGGAACACCGGACCGGACTCGTACTGGTCGAACGCGAAGTCGAAGTCGATGCTCAGGTCGGTGCGAATGGGCTGACCGGCCGAGACCGAGAACGCGCTGGCCTGGGCGATGGGAGTTCCGGTCAGGGCCGCGACGGTGGCGGTGTCCACCACGTTGGCGATCTGGGCATCGGAGAGATCGTTCAGATCGCCGCAGGCGACAAGGGCCAGCGCGGCGGCGACAAGGGCTGGGAGGCGCATGAGTGCCGAAGGTTAAGGGCCTGCCGGATAGCGGTCAACTCGCCATCATTTCTTGACTTCGCTCTGTGCGGCTCCTACGTTCCCGCTGCCTTCGCACCCCGTCTCGGAGTTCCCGGAACATGCCAGGATTGAGCGCTACCATTCGTGCCCTCGCAGCTCGCCCGGGGGTGCGCCGCGTTGTGGTGGCAAGTCCCGACGGACTGCCGGTGGAATCAGCCGGACAAGAGGGTGACGCCGAAGCCCTCGCAGCGCTCACGAGCGTATTCACAAGGCCGGCCGAGCTGCTCGTCGCCGAAGCTGGCGGGAGCGGCCTGGCCCGCGCAGTGCTCGAGTTCGAGGGCGGGTTTGCCCTGCTGGGCGCGGTGCGCGGCGGCAACTGGCTGGTGCTGCTCGTCTCCGAAGACGCGGACGTCGGCGAGATCCTCTTCGAGCTTCGCCAGCAGGGACCCGAACTCGCTTCTCAGCTGTGACCGGCTGCGAGACCACCTCGTGCTTTCCTGCATCACGATGAACTCCTTCAGCTCATGAAGTGGGGTGTTCTCCTCGCGGGCGGATCCGGTACCAGGTTCTGGCCGCTCAGCACGCCATCCAATCCCAAGCAGCTGCTGCCACTGGCAGGCGGGCAGTCCACGGCGGAAGCCGCGGTCGCCCGGCTCGAGGGCCTGATCCCGAAGGAACGCCTGCTGGTGGTGACCGGGGCCGCGCTCGCGCCGAGGCTCGCCGAAGCCCTCGAGATTCCGCCCGGAAACATGCTGGTCGAGACGCGCGCCGCATCCACCGGGCCCGCGCTGATCTGGGCATCGCTTGAAGCCGCACGCCGCGATCCCGAGGCCGAAGTACTCTCGATGCACGCGGACTGGGCCATCGCCGACGTGGACGCCTTCCGCCGGACCGCCAACCTGGCGCTCGACGCAGCGCGGACTCATGACCGGCTGGTGACGGTCGGCATGGTGCCGTCGCGGCCGGAGACCGGTTACGGGTACATCGTGCCCGGTGCGCCGCTGGACGACTCGGCGCGCAACGTGGCACGATTCCAGGAGAAGCCCGACGCCGCGACTGCGCTGGACCTGATGGCCGCCGGGGCCCTGTGGAACAGCGGGCTCTTCGCATGGACCGTGTCCCGCCTCAGGGAGGAGGTAACCCAGCACACGCCTGAGGTCGCGCCCCACCTTCCGCTGCTGGACCAGGGCCGGGTAGAGGAGTTCTTTGCCGAACTTTCCCCAGTATCAATTGACGTCGGCGTCCTTGAGCGGAGCCGCCGCGTGGCCGTGGTCCGGGGCGCGTTCACGTGGGACGACATCGGTACCTGGGAAGCGCTGACCCGGGTGAGGCCCAACGATCCAGCTGGTAACGTCGTGGTCGGGCCCGGCTTCGCCCACGAGTCGAGCGATTGCATCCTGTGGAGTTCGGGCGATCCCATAATTGCGAGCCAGGTGCAGGACCTCATAGTAGTGCACGCGAACGGCCGGATCCTGGTCATGCCGCGCGAGCGATCGGGTGACATCAAGAAGCTGCTCGACGTGCTGCCTCCCGATCTCCGCGACCTGCCATGACACGGCTCATCCTGCTCGAGCCGGAATCGCCGGGGGCCGCATGGCAGCCGTTCGCAGGCGTTCGCCCCGTCGCCGAGCTGCGCGCCGGCATTTGGCGAGTGCGAGAACGCTGGGAACGCTGCTTCGGCCTCAGGGCCGATGCGATTGCCGGGAGCCATTGTGCGGGGTTCGTGGACGTCGATTCTCCGCCGGTGGTCGCTAACGACAGCATCAGCGGACCCGCAATCGTTGCGCTTTCGGATTTCGCACCGGACCTCGTGCCAGTCGAGCAAGGTGACTGGCGGGCGCTGGTTCACGACGGCCATACAGTTGCGATCCGCCTGGAAGAGGGAGAGACAATTCGGTGGCCCACCGCTGTCGCCAGCAGCGCCGCCGAAATCGGGGGCCTTCCCCTCACGGGGACTTTTGCCCTTCTCGACGCGCTGGACCACTTCCTGGCTTCTGACTGCGCCGCGCGCGCCGCCGAGGTCGGCGGAGCTGTGCCCGAGGGTTCGGTGATGATCGGCACCGGGCACGCACTCGGCTCCGGAAATGATGCTCAGGTAGAGCCGGGCGTGGTGTTCGACCTCCGCAACGGTGCGGTTGTGATCGAGGCGGGCGCGGAGGTTCGCTCCGGCACCCGCATCGAGGGGCCCTGCTGGATAGGACCCGGAGCCGGCGTGCTCGGGGGCACTGTGCGCGGAACGGTAGTGGGCCCGGTTTGCGTCATTCGGGGCGAGGTCTCGGCCAGCATCTTCATTGGCTATTCCAACAAGGCGCATGATGGCTTCGTGGGGCACAGCGTGCTCGGCCACTGGACCAACCTTGGTGCAATGACCACGACGTCCAACCTCAAGAACACCTATGGCCAGGTCCGGCTCGAGGCAGCCGGCGAGCGGATCAGCACCGGCCGGCGCTTCGTCGGGACACTGATGGGTGACCACGCCAAGACCGCCATCGGCACCATGCTGGGCACCGGCACCGTGGTTGGCGCCGGCGCCAATGTATTCGGCGACGGACGCCCGCCCCGCTGGGTGGCGCCCTTCTCATGGGGGCAGGATGGAAACGAGTCGATGAATCAGGAAGGTTTCCTGACGATTGCGGGACGGGTCATGCCCCGGCGGAAGGTGGAGCTTACGCCGGAACATGACGCGTGGCTTCGTTCACTCTGGCAGCGGCTGGCCGGATCATGACCCGGCTGCACGTCCTCGGATCCGGATCAGCCGGGAACGCGTTCGCCGTGGAGCACGACGATCGCCTGCTGCTCCTGGACGCCGGGTTCTCCGCCCGCGAGATCGAGCGGCGCCTCGAGACCGCAGGGCTGGCCGGCCGCCGGGTTGCAGGGATAGCCCTCACGCATGAGCATGGCGATCACGCGAAGGGCGCCATCCGCCTGGCGCGGCGCTGGGCCGCGCCGGTGCTCTGCTCCACCGGCACGTGGCAGGCGCTCGGCGCACCAGCCGATGTCAGGCACCAGCGGGTCTCCTATGGATGTCCAGTTGCGGTGGACGGGTTCGTCATCGACGGCGCTGCCACGGCGCATGACGCCGCCGAACCGCTGGCGCTCCGCATCACTGCGCCGGCAGGCGCCCGCATCGGCGTCGCTTACGACCTGGGGCGGCCGACCGTTGCGGTGCGGCACCTGCTCAAGCTGTGCGATGCGATTGTGCTGGAGGCCAACCACGATGAGTACCTGCTGCGGGTGAGCGATTATCCGCCGGTGGTGCGGCAGCGGATCTCGGGCTCGGGAGGGCACCTGTCGAACCGGGCTGCTGCGGAGTTGCTGTGTGAGGTCTCGCACGCGGGACTGACGCTGGTGGTGCTGGCACACCTCAGCCGTCGATGCAATGCCGAGGACACCGCCCTGGCCACGGTGCGCGAGGCCCTGGGCAAGCTGGGCTGGAGTGGCGAGCTTTGTGCCGCCGCACAGGAAGGCCCGGCGCGCTCGTTCCCCATCGGCTCCGCGCCGGCATTGCCTGGGGCAGCGTCCCTGCGCGGCTCGGCCGTTACTCCGGCACCGGGGGAACCTTCACTCCAGCTGGCAGTGGAGTAGCAGGTCCTGACCGCTTCAGGGTAATTGGCTTGGGCAGGTCGCCACCCGAAATGGTGAGCTGGGTGCGAGTCACCTTCAGCTTGTACGTCTCCCACTCCCCGCCGATCGCAACCCGAATCGAGTCCCCCACCAGCCGCCAGCGCGAGGTTTCCTTGCCCCATGTCGCGCTGGAGTCCGCCCTGATCACCACTTCACGGGGACCGCCGCGGGTGTCGGCAGAAGCATCGACCTGCCAGGCGCCCACGGGTGAGGACGATGACTGTCCCGCCAGCGGCGCGGCCGAAAAGAACAAACCTGCCAGAACCAGACTCCCGTACCGCATCAACCCTCCATTGAATGACCCGTCGGTGGCCCGCTTTGCAAAGGTAGTGCCGTGGGCGCCCGGGCCGAACTCGGCGGGGCGCTGCGGCGAGGCTCGCTCGACTCGCAATGGTGACCGACGAAGGCACTGAGGTCGGTGGACGCCCCGTAATGCGACCACTGCAACCGGACGCAAAACGGCCCCGGGGAGGATTCCCCGGGGCCGTTCCGCGGTCAACTTGACTGGCCGGGACTAGTACATCCCGCCCATGCCGCCTCCCGGCGGCATCGCCGGCGCCGGCTTGTCTTCCTTCCGCTCGACCACCACCGCCTCGGTGGTGAGCAGCAGGCCCGCGATCGACGCGGCATTCTGCAGAGCCGTGCGGGTGACCTTGGTGGGGTCGATGACGCCCGACTTGACCAGGTCCTCGTACTCGTCAGTCGCGGCGTTGTAGCCGAAGTTTCTCTCCTTCGACTCCTTCACCTTGGCCAGCACGATCGAGCCCTCGACCCCGGCGTTGGAGGCGATGGCACGAATCGGCGCCTCGATGGCGCGGCGAACGATGTCCACGCCGATCTTCTCGTCCTCGGAGCCACGAATCTTGTCGAGCGACTTCTGCACCCGGATCAAGGCGACACCGCCGCCCGGCACGATGCCTTCCTCGACCGCGGCACGGGTGGCATGGAGCGCGTCCTCTACCCGGGCCTTCTTCTCCTTCATCTCGGTCTCGGTGGCAGCCCCGACGTTGATCACGGCGACACCGCCGGAGAGCTTGGCCAGCCGCTCCTGCAGCTTCTCGCGGTCGTAGTCAGAGGTGCTCTTGTCGATGGCGACCCGGATCTCGCTGATCCGGCCCTCGATGGCGTCCTGCTTGCCCTTGCCATCGACAACCGTGGTGTTGTCCTTGTCGATCACGATCCGCTTGGCGCGGCCGAGATCGTTGAGCGTGGCATTCTCGAGCTTGAAGCCGACTTCCTCGGAGATGACGTTCCCGCCGGTCAGCACCGAGATGTCGCGCAGCATCTCCTTGCGGCGGTCGCCGAAGCCCGGCGCCTTGACCGCAGCCACCTTGAGCGTGCCCCGCAGCTTGTTCACGACCAGGGTAGCCAGGGCCTCGCCCTCGACGTCCTCGGCGATGATCAGCATCGGACGGCCGCTCTGCGCCACCTTCTCCAGCACCGGAAGCAGGTCCTTCATGGCGCTGATCTTCTTGTCATGGATCAGGATGTAGGCGTCCTCGAGGTGGGCCTCCATCTTCTCCGGATCGGTCACGAAGTACGGCGAGAGGTAGCCCCGGTCGAACTGCATCCCGTCGACCGTCTCCAGCGTGGTCTCGAGGCCCTTGGCCTCCTCGACCGTGATGACCCCGTCCTTGCCCACCTTCTCCATCGCATCGGCGATGAGCTTGCCGATTTCAGGATCGTTGTTGGCCGAGATGGATGCGACCTGGGCGATTTCCTTCTTGCCAGCGCTGGGAGTCGAGAGCGCCTTCAGCTCATCCACCAGCGTCTCGACCGCCTTGTCGATGCCGCGCTTGAGCTCCATCGGGTTTGCGCCGGCGGTGACGTTCTTGAGGCCCTCGCGGAAAATGGCCTGGGCCAGCACGGTCGCGGTGGTGGTGCCGTCACCAGCGAGGTCGCTGGTCTTGGTCGCGACTTCCTTCACCATCTGGGCGCCCATGTTCTCGATCGCGTCGGCCAGCTCAACTTCCTTGGCGACCGTGACACCGTCCTTGGTGACCGTCGGCGACCCGAACTTCTTGTCGATTACCACATTCCGGCCCTTGGGGCCGAGGGTAACCTTCACAGCCTCGGCGAGCGCATCAACGCCCTTCTTGAGCTTCGCGCGCGCCTCGGTGTCGAACAGCAGTTCCTTCGCAGCCATGGTACTGTCTCTCCCTCGGATTGTGGACGCGCTCAGCCGATCTTGGCCAGGACGTCCGACGCCTTGATGATGATGACTTCGTCACCGTCAGTGGTGAACGGAGTGCCGCTGTACTTGCCATAAATGACCTTGTCACCGACGGCGAGGTCCATCTTCACCCGCTCGCCCTTCTCGATGCGACCCGGACCCACCGCCAGCACTTCGCCCTGGGTCGGCTTTTCCTTCGCCGTATCGGGGATGTAGAGGCCGCCGCGCATGGCCTCGGCTTCGTCGGTCGGGAGGATGACTACCCGATCCTCCAGCGGCTGGATCTTGAGCTTGGGCTTTGACTTCGTCCCTGCGGACATCGTACCCTCCACTGCAGCTGAGTTTGGTTAAGTGGGCTGTCGGCAATATCTTGGCACTCTCAACCCGAGAGTGCCAGAACCGACCGAAAGGTAAGAAGCGCCGTGGCGCCGTCAAGGGGGGCTTCCAGCCGCCCGGGACTTGACTTCGGCATCGGCTGTTCCACTTTGCCAGTACCGGCGCGGGCGAGCCGCGGGCGCCGGCGAATCCTTAACGACGCGGCCGCGTATGGGTGTTCATGTCAATTCTGCTGCCGGCGGTGCTGGCGGCCCTTGGTGCCGCCTCTGCCAAAGATTCGCTTCCGCTGACCGTTCAGATCGATTCCTCGAGTCACCTGGTCGTGGTTGAATATGTTGTTCCGGCCGCCGCACCAGCCGGAACGGGACAGCACGACCATGCCTCCGGACATCAGCATGCCAGCGGAGGACCCGGGGAGCAGGCCGCTGGGCATGGCGACGGACACAGCGCACACACGCGTCACGTAAAGCGGTTCGAGTGGCCGGTCGATGGCTGGATCAGGGGGGCGAGGGTTGAAGTTGTTGACGCCAACGGCGGGCCGCTTTCGCAGCGGCTGCTTCACCATGTCAATCTGATCAACTTCGAGCGGCAGCAGCTGCTCCATCCTGCACTGGAGCGGGTCTATGCCGCCGGGCAGGAGACCAGGCCGGTATCGCTCCCCGCCACGGTGGGAGTTCCAGTCACGGCTGGAATGGAGTTCGCCCTGCTCGCAGCGTTCGATCCCTCCTCCATGCATCCCGGCTCGCGTGTCCGTGTCATCGTCAGCTGGTCGCCGACCAACCAGGTCCCTCGGCCATTGGACGTATATCCCCTGCTGCTGGATGCGGGCTTCAGGCCAGGTCAGACACCTGCCTACGACCTGCCGCCCGGACGCTCCGAGCGCACCCTCGAGTTCATGATGCCGGTTTCCGGCCGGGTGCTTGTGGCGGGCGGCCACCTGCACGATTACGGCGTGGAGCTCAGGCTGGAGGACATTGAAAACGCGAAATCGGTGTTCACGCTGGAGGCAGTGACCGACAGCGCCGGCCGGATGCAGCACATCCCGTTGTCAATTCCCGGCGCCACTGGGCGGGGCCGGCACCTCGAGGCCGGTCGCCATTACCGCCTGACCGTCGTATATCACAACCCCACGGATGAAGTCATCCCGGAGGGGGCCATGGGCGAGATGGCGCTGCTGTTCGCGCCGGATAATCCGGATGTTGCATTGAAGGCTGACTGGAGTCAGCCCGAGATCATGGCCGACGTGGAGAGCCTGTCGGAACTCCAGGCAAGGCCCAACTAGTACTCTCGACCCTTAACTCCTCACTCGACGATTCGCCGCACTCCCACCCATCGCTGGTACCACCACCGCCCGTTGGGATCGCTCTCTCCGAGGGTACTGATCTGGACCCCCCGCGACGCGGAGTGAACGAATCGTCCATCCCCCATGTACAGTCCCACATGGGTTACCCGAGTTCCGCGCTCGGCGAAGGTGAGGATGTCACCCGGACGAAGGGCATCGTTCGAGCGGCTGATCTCGCGGCCCTGTCTTGCCTGCTGCACGCTGGTCCTGGGCAACGCGATGCCGGCCTCGCCGTAGGCGTACTGAATGAGGCCGGAGCAGTCGAATCCCTCACCGCCGGTGCCTTCGCCTCCATATGTGTAGGGACGCCCGACTTCCTGCTCGGCAATGCGAATGATGTCCAGCACGAGTGCATCGGCGTTGGCACGCGCCACCGACTCGCCCCGCCTGGTGGATTCGAGGGAGGGACT
>CAMLHP010000052.1 GCA_946479805.1 uncultured Gemmatimonadota bacterium
ACGACTTCCTGGCGGGTCACGGCACCTCCTCAGGCAGGCCTCGCAAGCGGATGCTGAATATGAGTCGCATGCCGTGACCCGCAAGCCCGCCGCTGATACGCTTGACCACCGGCGCATCCTGCCGTAACCTGTCGAGCCTTTCGCGAGGAATCGGGATGGTAGCAGCAAAGCACATGGGCCGCATCGAGGTCATCGCCGGCGTCATGTTCAGCGGCAAGAGCGAGGAACTCATCCGCCGGGTGCGGCGGGGCATCATCGCCCGCAAGCGGGTGCAGGTCTTCAAGTCGCACCTCGACAGCCGCTATGCCGGCCTGTACAGCGTATCGAGCCACGACGGTGCCGCGCTCGATGCCGCTCCTGTCGATTCCGGTGCCGAAATCTTCCGCCAGGTGCGTCCCGACACCGACATAGTGGCCATCGACGAGGCGCAGTTCCTCGATCCCGGCATCGTTGATGTCGTGACCGAGCTTGCAGCCATGGGCAAGCGGGTCATCCTTGCCGGTCTCGACACCGACTTCCGGGGCGAACCATTCGGGCCCATGGGCGCGCTGCTCTGCGTGGCCGAGGAAGTCACCAAGCTTCAGGCCATCTGCATCCGCTGCGGTGAACTCGCGTGCCGGCCGCAACGCCTCATAGATGGAAAGCCCGCTCGTTACGACTCGCCAACCATCATGGTGGGGGGCCGGGAGAGCTACGAGGCCCGCTGCCGGCACTGCCATGAGGTTCCCCGGGCCGACGAGGACCAGCGTGCGCTGGACCTGCCAGAGTCGAAAGTCGCCGGCGCGGCGCGCTAGGAGCTGCCGTGCTGCACCTGGGCCTCACCGGAAACGTCGCCAGCGGGAAGTCCACCGTGGCGGCGTTGTTTCGCGAATGGGGCGCAACCGTCATCGATGCGGACCAGCTGGTCAGAGAGGCCCAGGAACCGGGCGAACCGCTGCTGGCCCGGCTGGCCGGGCGCTTCGGCGGCGACATCCTCCGCCCCGATGGTTCGCTCGACCGGGAGCAGCTCCGATCCATCATGCTGGGCGACGACATCGCCCGATCCGACCTCAACGCGCTGGTGCATCCTGAAGTGGAGCGGCGGCGGCAGCTCGAGCTGGAAGCCGCGCGCCGGCGGGGAGACAACGTCGTGGTCAGCGACATCCCCCTGCTCTACGAGGTCATGGACCCGGCCGAGTTCGACGCTGTGGTCCTGGTGGATGCGCCGGAGACGGTGCGGCTCGACCGGCTGGTGCGGCTCAGGGGGATGGACCCCGGAGAAGCCAGGGCGCTCATCGATGCCCAGCTCCCGTCGAGCACCAAGCGGCCCCGCGCCGACTATGTGATCGACAACGCGGGCAGCCGGGAGGAGCTTCGCAAGTCGGCCCGCGAGGTCTGGACGTCGGTGCTTCAACGCGCTTGATTTCACCCCAGAGCATCCCTATCCTCCGCCCGTCCCCGTCACCCTCGGAGTTCCCGTGTCGAACGTCCCGGACGACCTCCGCTACACCACCGAGCATGAATATGTGCGCACCGGCGGCGACAGCGTCGCAACGGTGGGCATTACCGACTACGCCCAGGGAGAACTGGGCGACATCGTGTATGTGAGCCTGCCCAAGGTGGGTGACACCTTCGAGGCCAACCAGCCATTCGGGACCATCGAGGCGGTAAAGGCGGTCTCCGAGCTGTACAGCCCGGTGGCGGGCGAGATAGTGGAGATCAACGGCGCGCTCGACGCGGACCCGGCTGCGGTCAACCGAGCGCCGTATGACGAGGGCTGGATGGTGAAGATCCGGCTCGCGAGCCCGGGCGCGGCTGATGGCCTTCTCGATGCAGCCGGCTACCGGAAGCACATCGGCGAGTAGCCGCGCCGTGCGCACAGGTGCAATGAAGTTGACCGACGCCCCGGGACGGAGTCTCCCGGGGCGTCCGTCCTTGGACGTCATCGTCATCACAGGCAGGAGCTGCATTCCATCATGACCACCGCAACAACGCCGCCGCCCGCCGCCCGAAAGGGCAGCAGCGATTCCGGCACGCCTCCCGTATCAGCCAGGCAGACCCATTTTGCCGCGCGGCACATGGGTCCCCGCGCCTCCGACCTCGAGGCAATGCTCGGCACGGTCGGTTACGACTCGCTCGATGCACTGGTGGACGCGGTAATTCCGGAGGACATCCGGCTGCGCCGCCCGCTGGCGCTGCCGCCGGGCCGGACCGAGCGTGAGGTGCTCCAGGCGCTCCGGGCCATGGGGGCACAGAACACCGTGTTCCGGTCCTATATCGGGATGGGCTACCACGGCACCTTCACGCCGCCGGTGGTGCTGCGCAATGTGTTCGAGAATCCCGGATGGTACACGGCGTACACTCCCTACCAGCCCGAGATCTCCCAGGGACGGCTGGAGGCGCTGCTCGCGTTCCAGACGGTGGTGTCCGACCTCACCGGTCTCGAGATAGCCAACGCGTCGATGCTGGACGAGGCCACGTCCGCAGCGGAGGCCATGCAGCTGACTGCTGCCACCAGCAGCAAGCCGACGCCGCACACGTACCTGGTGGATGAGCGCTGCCACCCGCAGACCATTGCGGTAGTGAAGACCCGCGCGGCCGCGCGCGGCATTGCCATCAGTGTCGGTGACCCCGATGCGTTCGAGTTCGGAGCGGGAGTGATAGGCTGCCTGGTGCAGTACCCCGCCACCGATGGCGAGGTGCGGGATTTCCGGGCTGTTGCCGAGCGGGCCCACGCCGCCGATGCGCTGGTCACTGCTGCGGCCGACCTCCTGGCGCTCATGCTCCTCGCGCCCCCTGCGTCGTGGGGTGCGGACGTAGCAGTGGGAAGCAGCCAGCGGTTCGGGGTTCCGATGGGGTACGGCGGGCCCCACGCAGGATTCTTCGCCACCCGCGACGAGTTCAAGCGTCACCTTCCGGGGCGGATCATCGGCGTCTCGAAGGACACCGAGGGCAGGCCCGCGCTCCGCATGGCGCTGCAGACCCGTGAGCAGCACATCCGCCGCGACAAGGCCACCTCCAACATCTGCACTGCGCAGGTTCTGCTCGCCGTGATGTCGGCAATGTACGCGGTGTACCACGGTCCCGACGGACTCACCCGGATCGCGGACCAGGTCCACTCGCGCGCGGTGCTGCTGGCCAACGCCCTGCGGCGCCTCAAGTACAAGGTGGTGCACCAGCAGTTCTTCGACACCGTGTGCGTCGAGGTCGAGCGCCCGGTCCAGTCTCGCATCCTCGACGCGGCGCGGGCGCGACGCATCAACTTCCGGGTCCTGAGCCCCACGAGGCTCTGCATCGCCCTGGACGAGACTGTCACCCTGGGCGACCTTGCCGACATCATCACGATCTTCTCGCTGGACAACGCGCTGCCGTTCATGCTCGACGACCTCGGCACGTCGGTCCCGACGGCGCTCCCCCCGGCGGTGCGGCGGAACGACGCGGTCCTCACCCACGAGGTGTTCCACCGCTATCGCAGCGAAACCGAGATGCTGCGCTACCTCAAGCGGTTGGAGGCCCGCGACCTCTCGCTAACCGCCGCGATGATCCCGCTGGGCTCGTGCACCATGAAGCTCAACGCGACCGTCGAGATGATGCCGCTCAGCTGGCGCGAGTTCAACCGGCTCCACCCCTTCGCGCCGCGGGAACAGGCGCAGGGCTACCAGGTCCTTTTCGAGCAGCTGGAGAACCAGCTGGCCGAGATCACCGGGTTTGCCCGGGTCTCGCTCCAGCCGAACGCAGGGTCGCAGGGCGAGTTTGCGGGACTGATGGTTATCCGGGCCTACCACGAGGCCCGGGGCGAGGGGCACCGCAATACCTGCCTGATCCCGATGTCGGCCCATGGCACCAATCCCGCCAGCGCGGTGCTGGCGGGACTCAAGGTGGTGGCGGTCAAGAGCGACGCGAACGGCAACATCGACGTGCCGGACCTCAAGGCCAAGGCGGCGCAGCACGCCGCCACGCTGGCGGCGCTGATGGTCACCTACCCCTCGACCCACGGCGTGTTCGAGGCCAGCATCCGCGAGATCTGCCGGATCGTTCACGACAATGGCGGCCAAGTGTACATGGATGGCGCCAACATGAACGCCCAGGTGGGGCTGTGCCGGCCCGCCGACATCGGCGCCGACGTCTGCCACCTCAACCTCCACAAGACGTTCTGCATTCCCCACGGTGGTGGCGGCCCCGGAATGGGACCCATCGGCGCGGCCGCGCACCTTGCGCCCTACCTGCCGGGGCATCCGGTGGTGGAGCTGGGCCACGCCGCTGCGAGCGGCGCCGTCTCCGCGGCGCCCTGGGGCAGCCCGCTGATCCTGCCGATTTCATGGGCATACATCGCGCTCATGGGAGCGGAGGGACTCACCGAAGCAACCCAGGTTGCGATCCTCAGCGCCAACTACATCGCCAGCCGGCTTGAGGGTCATTACGAGCTGCTGTACAGCGGGGCCAACGGCCTCGTGGCGCACGAGTGCATCATCGACACCCGGCCCTTCAAGGCCAGCGCCGGTGTTGAGGTCGAGGACATCGCGAAGCGGCTGATCGACTTCGGTTTCCATCCGCCAACGGTGTCATTCCCGGTGGCGGGCACGCTGATGGTCGAGCCGACCGAAAGCGAGTCCAAGGAGGAACTGGACCGCTTCTGCGACGCGATGATCGCCATCCGTGAGGAAATTCGCGAGATCGAGGAGGGCAAGGCCGATCGCACCCGGAACCTGCTCAAGGGAGCGCCGCACACCCTGGCCGAATGCCTGAGCGACAGTTGGGACCGGCCCTACTCGCGCGAGCGCGCGGGCTTCCCGTCCGCGGCCACTCGCGACCGCAAGGTATGGCCCGTGGTGTCACGAATCGACGGCGCCTACGGCGACCGCAACCTGGTGTGCACCTGCGAGGGAATGGACGCATACGCCTGACGTGCAACCGGTGACGGATTCTGTGTGGCGCTTCTGGCTCGACACCGATCCCAGGCCTGGCTGGGCCAACATGGCGATCGATACCGGGCTGCTCGACCTCGCCGAGCGGGGGCAGGCGATATTGCGGGTGTATCGGTGGTCGCCCCCCTGTCTCTCGTTCGGGTGCAACGAACCGGCGCTCAGGCGGTATGACCGCGCCTTGATCGAGCAGCTGGGAATAGCCACGGTGCGGAGGCCCACCGGCGGCCGGGCAGTGTGGCACGCCGACGAGCTCACATACGCAGTGGCCGCGCCCGGCGAGCTGCTTGGCGCATTGCGCGAGGCATATCGCGCTATCCACCAGCTGCTGGCCGCCGCGCTGCACCGGCTGGGCGCGCCGGTCGCCCTCGCGCCGGCTCCCGCAGCCAGTCCGGCACTCGGGAGCGGAGCCTGCTTCGCGGCCCCGGTGGGAGGAGAGCTGGTGCTGGACACCGGCAAGCTGGTGGGAAGCGCCCAGGTCCGTCAGGGCCGCGCCCTGCTGCAGCATGGATCGCTCCTCCTGGGTGGGTCGCAGTTGGTGGCAGCCGAAGTCACAGTCGGCGCTTCGCCCACCCTTCGCGACAGTACCCTGTCGGCGGCGCTGGGCCGCACCGTGGCCTTTGATGAGGTGGCATTCGCTGTCCGCGACGCTGCATTCCAGTGGCAGGGCGAATGGCACGAGGTTCGCGACAGCGGGCCGCTGCTGGACGCCGCCCGCCCCCATGAAGACCGATTCCGGTCGCCCGACTGGACCTGGCGGCGCTGACCAGCCGCCCATCGGAGCCAGCCATGATGCGTAGCGCACTCACACTCTCGCTCCTTGCAGGCCTCTTCGCGTGCGACGCGGCGGCCCAACGTCAGCTCGACGGCACACTCGTCATCGTGAGCGGCGAGTACGCCACCCTGCCGGTTCCAACGCTCATGGAGGGACCCGCGTCCACCACCGAGAACGCCCACGTCTCGGACCTCCTCTTCCTCCGGTTGGCAGTCGAGCGGCCCGGCCGCAGCACCGCCGATGAGGCGGCTTACCTGCCCCAACTGGCGCGCAGCTGGTCCCGGCGCGATTCGCTGACCCTGTTGTTCGAGCTCGACCCGCGGGCCCGGTGGCATGACGGCAGGAGTGTGACCGCCGAAGATGTGGTCTTCACTTTCGGGCGCGCGATGGAATCCTCCATCGCGCCATCGATCGCCGAGATGCTCCAGGGCGTGGCCTCGGTGCGGGCGGAAGGCCGGCGGCGGGTGGTGATCGCGTTCAAGCGTTCCTATCCCGAGCAGTTCTTCGACGCCACCCATTATGTCCAGCCGCTTCCAGCCCACCTGCTTCGGGGACTCGATCCCGACAGCATTGCAGCCTCGGACTTTGCCCGCGCACCTACAGGCAATGGTGCGTTCCGCTGGACCCGCGCGGTGCCGGGGCAGCTGCTCGAGTTGTCGGCAGTTCCCGATTTCTTCCTGGGACGCCCGGGCATCGGACGGGTTGTGATCCGGGTCGCCACCGACGCCAGCGCCCGGCTCAACCTCATGCTCTCGGGAGAGGCCGATGCGCTGCGTGCCCCGGTGCCCCCGCTCTCCAATCGCGAGCAGCTGGAGGCGCGCGGCTTCCGGCTGGCGACGATTCCGTCGAACTCGGTGGGCTACCTCCTGTTCAACACCCGCGCCCGTGGCGACTCGACACGGCCCCATCCGATCCTGGCGGATGCCCGGGTGCGGCGTGCGCTGGTGCTGGCGCTCGACCGCGATGCCATGCTGCGGTCGATGCTGGGACCTTACGCCAAGGTGCCGTACGGCCCGATCCCGACTTCCCTGTGGCTGAGCGAGCTGGCGCCGGAAGCGGCTTCGCGCGATTCGGCCCAGGCAGCGCGGCTGCTCGATGCCGCGGGCTGGCACGACACCAATGGCGACGGCATCCGCGACCGCAACGGCGTGCCTCTCGCACTCACGGTGGAAGTGCCGGGCACCAGCATGCTGCGGCGGCGGCTCACCGAGATTGCGATGGAGCAGCACCGCCAGCTGGGTATCGACCTCGGCATGACGGTGAGCGACCGGGGCGTGTGGATGGGACGGCTCGAGGGCGGCAATTTCGACGTGATCTTCGGGTCGCTGTCGCAGGAACCGACGCCGTCCGCCTTTCCGCAGGCGTGGGGCTGCGATGGATCGGGCAACGCCTCGGGCTGGTGCGAGCCGGGGGTGGATTCGCTCATGGCGGTCGCACGAGAGGTCCGCGGCGACCCGACGCCGGTCTGGCTGGCAGCTATGCGCCAGCTGGAGGAGAGCGCCCCAGCCGCGTTCCTGTATGCGCCGTATGACGTGGTGGCCCTTCACCGCCGCTTCGAGAACGTGTCGCTCCGCCCGGGCTCGCCCTGGATGATGGCGTGGCAATGGCGGGTGCGTGAAGGCGCCGAACTCGCGCGAGACCGAGCCCGTCGCTAGCATGGCGCGCTGGCTGGCACGCCGGCTGCTCCACGCCGCCCTCACGGTCGCGATAGCAATCACGCTCGCATTCTTCCTGATGCGCCTCGCCCCGGGCGACCCGCTCGCACGACTGGGAGACGAGCGTCCCATGCCGGCGGAAGAACTCGCCGGCCTCCGCGCCAGGTACGGACTGGACCAGCCGCTGGTCACCCAGTACACCACGTTCGTGAAGGCAGCGGTGGGCGGCGACTTCGGGCGCTCGATCCACTACGGCCAGCCGGTGCGCGAGATCATCCTCGACCGCCTGCCGGCATCGCTCCTGCTTGGGGGCGGCGCGCTGCTGCTCACCATGCTGGGCGGCGCGCTGCTGGGCGCGGTGCAGGCGCTCCGCCGGGACAGCCTGCTCGACCGCATCGCGGGCGTGTCATCACTTGCGGCCTACGCCATGCCTTCCTTCTGGCTCGGGCTGATGCTTGCCTGGCTGGTGGGGATCGAATGGCGGCTGCTGCCCGTGGCAGGATTCCGGGATCCGCTCATGGGCGCCGACGCGCCGTGGCTGGCGCAGGCGGCTGACGTGCTCCGCCATCTCGTGCTGCCCCTGCTGACGCTCACCATCGTGAGCATCGGGGCGGTGATGCGGTACCAGCGCACCGCGATGCTGGAGGCGCTGGCACAACCGTTCGTGGCCGCGGCACGCGCACGCGGCCTGAGTGAACGCCGCATTCGCTGGCGCCACGCGCTCCGCACCTCGCTTTTCCCCATCGTCACGCTGCTGGGACTGTGGCTCCCGGTCCTTGCCGCCGGCTCGGTCTTCGTCGAGAGCGTTTTTGCCTGGCCCGGCCTGGGCGCACTCGCCGCCGAAGCAGTCGGCACCCGCGACTACCCGCTGCTGATGGGGGTCACCCTGCTGGTGGCGGTGCTGGTGGTGCTGGGAGGATTGCTGGCGGACCTCCTCTACGCCGCGCTCGACCCGCGGGTGCGCCCGGCATGAACCAGCCGGCGCAGGGGCTCCTTCGACGCACCATCGGAGCCGCCAACGGACGGGCCGGGGCAGTGGCGCTCGCCGCGATCATGATCTTCGCCCTCGCCGCTCCGCTGGTGCTGCCCGATCCCGCCACCCAGTTCGACATCGTGGATGGCGCGCTCCTTCCTCCCAGTGCGTCGCACCCCTTCGGGACTGACCACCTGAGCCGGGACGTGCTCTCGCGCGTGGCCAGCGGCGCACGCATCTCGCTCGCGGTGGCGGTGATAGCGGTGACGCTGTCGATCACGCTGGGTGCGGTGGTCGGGCTGGTGGCGGGGTTCTTCGGCGGAGCCGTCGACACAATGATGATGCGCGCGGTTGACGGCGCGATGGCCATACCCCGGCTCTTCCTGCTGCTGCTCCTGGTGGCAGCGTGGGAACACCTGCCGCTCGCAGCTCTCATTCTGGTCATCGGCACCACCGGGTGGTTCGGCGCCAGCCGCCTGGTCCGGGCTGAGGTCCTGCGACTGCGCGAGGTCGAGTTCGTCCAGTCGGCACAGGCGCTCGGCGCCGGCTCCCGGCGCGTTATGTTTCGCCACCTCCTGCCCAACACGCTGGGGCCGCTGTCGGTGGCGGCGATGCTCGGCGTGGGAGACGTGATCCTGCTGGAGGCCGGGCTCTCATTCCTGGGACTCGGTGTCCGCCCCCCGACGCCGTCGTGGGGCGGGATGATCCTCGACGGCAAGGACGTGCTGCAGGCGGCGCCATGGGTGAGCCTTTTTCCGGGTCTCGCCATCGTCGCCACCGTGCTTGCCATCAACTTGTTCGGCGAGGCACTTCGCCGCGCCGCCGGCCCCGGGAGTCCATGAGTCCGCTGCTGGAAGTCCGCGACCTGAGGGTCAGCTTTCCCGATCGCACGATCGGAACAGTGCATCCGGTGGATGGCGTCAGTTTCGAGCTGGCGCGGGGAGAGACGCTCGCGCTGGTGGGCGAGTCGGGCTGCGGCAAGAGCCTTTCGGCGCTCGCACTGCTCCGGCTGGTGCCACCTCCCGGCCGGGTGGAGAAGGAAAGTTCAGTCGTGCTGGACGGAACCGACGTGCTGTCGCTTGGCGACAAGGCGCTGAGGAAAGTCAGGGGACGCCGGATCGCGATGGTCTTTCAGGACCCGATGACCAGCCTCAACCCGGTATTCACCGTCGGTGACCAGATCACCGAAGTGGTGCATGCCCACTTCAAGGTCTCCAAGCAGGAAGCGCGCGACCGGGCGCTCAAGCTGCTGAACGAGGTGGGCATCCCTGACGCCTCATCGAGGCTGGACGCGTACCCGCACCAGCTGAGCGGCGGCATGCGGCAGCGGGTGATGATCGCCATAGCGCTCGCGGGCGAGCCCGAGCTACTGATCGCCGACGAACCCACCACCGCCCTCGATGTCACGGTGCAGGCCCAGATCCTCGAGCTGCTGGACCAGCTGCGCGCGTCGCATGGCATGGCGATGCTGCTCATCACCCATGACCTCGGGATCGTGGCCGGGCGCGCCGACCGGGTGGCGGTGATGTACGCCGGCCAGATAGTGGAGCAGGCACCCACTGCCTCGCTGTTCGCCCGGCCGTCCCATCCCTACACGCAGGGGCTCTTCGCCTCGGTGCCGAGGCTGACGGGACCGGTGGGGACTCTGATGCCGATCCCGGGCACGGTGCCCCCTCCGTCGGCGTGGCCGTCGGGATGCCGTTTCCGCACCCGCTGCCCCATCGTGCATGCGCGGAGTACCGAGATGCCACCCATGCTCGAGGTCGGCCCGGGCCACACCATGCGCTGCTGGCTGGCGGAGGACCAGCGATGACGGCGCCATCCTCCAATGGCGGACCCCTGCTGGAGGTGCGCGACCTCGTCAAGCACTATCGCACGGGCGGGCTGTTCCAGCGTTCGGCGCCCCCTGTGCGTGCGGTGGACGGCATCTCGCTCGAGGTGGCGCGGGGTGAAACGCTTGCCCTCGTGGGCGAGTCGGGATGCGGCAAGAGCTCGGCCGGGCGGGCGATCCTGCGATTGCAGGAGCCGACATCCGGATCGGTGAAGTTCGGGGGCCGTGACGTTCTGGCTCTGGGACGCGAGGAACTCCGCGCCCTGCGGCGCGAGATGCAGATCATCTTCCAGGACCCGTACAGCTCGCTCAACCCGAGGCTCACCGTGGGTGACGCGGTGGCCGAGGGGATCCAGATCCACAAGCTCGCCGACAAGCCAGGCACCGCGCGGCGGGTGGCCGAGCTGCTCGAGGAGGTGGGGCTGGACGCATCGTACGCCCGCCGGTATCCCCACGAGTTTTCAGGCGGCCAGCGGCAGCGTATCGGGATTGCGCGGGCGCTGGCGGTGGAACCGTCGTTCATAGTGTGCGACGAGCCGGTATCCGCGCTCGACGTCTCGGTCCAGGCGCAGGTCCTCAACCTCCTGCGCGAACTGCAGCGGCGCCGGGGCCTCTCCTACCTCTTCATCGCGCATGACCTCGCGGTGGTAAGACAGCTGGCCCACCGCATTGCCGTGATGTACCTCGGCAGGATAGTCGAAACCGGCCCAACCGAGGCGCTGCTCTCCAATCCGCGGCATCCCTACACCCAGGCGCTGCTCTCGGCCGTGCCGGAGCCGGACCCCGACAGGCAACGCGAGCGAATCGTGCTGAGCGGTGACCTGCCGAGCCCATCGGCGCCGCCGCCTGGCTGTCACTTCCACACCCGGTGCTTTCACCGGATGCGCGACCAACGTTGCAGCACTGAAACGCCGCTGCTCCGCCCCGTGGCTGGCACCAGGGCCGCATGCCATTACGCTGAGCATTCCTCTGTGCCGCAGGTCACGGCTTTGCCCGCCCAGGAATGGTAGCTTCGGATCGCAACTAGCTGAGCGAGTGTGCATGCCGATTCGCGATTTGACACCGGCGCCGTCTGACGGGCTCATCCAGCTCGCGCGAGCTGCCAAGGCCCGCCTCCGTGGCGCCATCGAGCGTGCGCAGCAGGAAGCAGGTGAATCCAGCGAAGGAGGAACCATGAGCTCCAAAGAGAGCTTTGCGGACCAATTGAAGCGTGAAGGCATGAAGGACCAGGCCGAAGGCAAGTTGAAACATGCCGAGGGCAAGGTTCGCTCGGGGACAGCCGACCTCGTCGGTGACGAGGAAGAGCAGGCCAAGGGCAACCTTCAGGAATTGAAGGGGAAGGCGGAGGAGAAGTGGGGCAAGGCCCAGAAGAAGGCCGGAGAACTGCTCGACCGCGACAAGAAACCCTGACCCCGCATTGACCGACACGACAGCGACCGGCGGCCCCTGGCCGCCGGTTGTATTTTGGGGTACTTCAACCACAAACCCGCATGTCTGTCACCGAAATGAAGCTTCCGGTGGTGCAGGTGGATGCCTTCGCGGACCGGGCGTTCACCGGCAACCCAGCGGCCGTGTGCCTGCTTCCGAAGCCACTGCCAGACTCTACCATGCTCGATATCGCCAGGGAGATGAACCTCAGCGAAACCGCCTTCCTGATCTCGCGCGCCGATGGAAGCTTCGACCTGCGGTGGTTCACGCCTGCGGTCGAGGTGGACCTCTGCGGACATGCAACGCTCGCCAGTGCGCACGTGCTGTGGGAAGACGGCCACCTTGCACCAGATGCCAAGGCACGCTTTCACACCCGTAGCGGCGAGCTCGGGGCAAGCCGCGCCAACGGCAGGATCGTGCTCGACTTCCCCGCCCAGCCGGCCCAGCCAGCCTCTCCTCCTCCCGGCCTGCTGGAAGCGCTGGAAACGCCCTCGCCCAGGTTCGTGGGCCGCAATGCAACCGACTGGATGGTGGAAGTGGACAGCGCGGCCACTGTACTGTCCCTTTCGCCCGACTTCGCGAAGCTCGGTGCCGTGGAGGCACGCGGAGTGATGGTCACCGCGCCCGGCGACGCTGACCTCGACGGCTCCGACGGCATCGACTTCGTGTCCCGCTTCTTCGCGCCCGCCAGCGGCATCGACGAGGATCCGGTCACCGGATCGGCGCACTGCTGCCTGGGGCCGTTCTGGTCGCAACGGCTAGGCAAGCTGGAGCTCACAGCCCGCCAGTTGTCTCCCCGTCGCGGCACGGTGCATGTCGCCATTCATGGAGATCGAGTCATGCTCGGCGGGACGGCGGTGACGGTGCTGCGCGGGGAGCTGCTGCTGTGACTGCAACTGCGGAACCGCAACTGCGGAAGTGCAACTGCGGAACTGCAACTGCGGAACTGCAACTGCGTGAACGGGAACGAAAGC